>JAEWWF010000100.1 GCA_023396465.1 Pseudomonadota bacterium | reverse complement strand
GGTCTCCACCGGCTGCACCGCCACGCAGTTGGACTGCACGCCGCAGTCGCCGCAGCCTTCGCACACCAGTTCGTTGACGAACACGCGCTGGTCGGGGTCGGGCATCTTGCCGCGCTTGCGGCGGCGGCGCTTCTCGGCGGCGCAGGTCTGATCGTAGAGGAGCAGGGTGACGCCCTCCACCTCGCGCAGTTCCTTCTGCACCGCATCCAGGTCGTCGCGGTGGCGGAAGGTGACGCCCTCCGCCCAGGGGGCGCCGATGGGGTACTTGTTCGGGTCGTCGGCGACCACGACGATGCGGCGCACGCCCTCGGCCGCCAGCTGCTGGGTGATCTGCCACGGCGTCAGGGTGCCGTCCACAGGCTGGCCGCCGGTCATGGCGACGGCGTCGTTGTACAGCAGCTTGTAGGTGATGTTGGCCTTGGCAGCGACGGAGGCCCGCACCGCCAGGATGCCGGAATGGAAATAGGTGCCGTCGCCCAGGTTGGCGAAGATGTGCTTTTCCTCGGTGAACGGCATCTGGCCGATCCACGGCACGCCTTCGCCGCCCATGTGGGTGAAGGTGGCGGTGGAGCGGTCCATCCAGGTGACCATGTAATGGCAGCCGATGCCAGCCACGGCGCGGCTGCCTTCCGGCACCTTGGTGGAGGTGTTGTGCGGGCAGCCGGCGCAGAAATAGGGCACCCGCTTCACCGGGCTGACCGGCGTTTCCAGGCTGCGCTCCTTGGCCTCCAGCCACTCCAGCCGCTGGTGGATGGAGGGCGAGGTGTAGAACTGCGCCAGCCGTTCGGCGATGACGCGGGCGATGCGGGCCGGGGTCAGCTCGCCGTTGGAGGGCAGGATCCAGGTGCGGTTTTCGTCGAACTTGCCAACCACGCGGGGGCGCACGTCCTCCCGCCAGTTGTACAGCTGTTCCTTCAGCTGGTTCTCGATCAGCGCGCGCTTTTCCTCGATGACGAGGATTTCCTCCAGGCCCTGGGCGAACTCGCGCACGCCTTCGCGCTCCAGCGGCCACGGCATGCCGACCTTGTAGACGCGGATGCCGATTTCGGCCGCCATGCGGTCGTCGATGCCGAGGTCGTTCAGCGCTTGGCGGACGTCGAGGTAGCTCTTGCCGGTGGTGACGATGCCGAGGCGCGGGTTGGGGCTGTCCATCACCACCCGGTTCAGGCCGTTGGCGCGGGCGAAGGCGAGCGCCGCATAAAGCTTGTGCTTCATGAGGCGGTGTTCCTGCTCCAGCACGGCATCGGGCCAGCGGATGTGCAGGCCGCCGGCCGGCATCTCGAAGTCGGTCGGGATCTTCACGTCGATGCGGTGCGGGTCGACGGCGATGGAGGCGGAGCTGTCGAGGACCTCGCCCAGCGCCTTGAACGCCACCCAGCAGCCGGAATAGCGCGACATGGCCCAGCCGAGCACGCCGTAGTCGACGATTTCCTGCACGTTGGCCGGCGCCAGCACCGGCATCATGAAGTCCATGAAGGCGTATTCGGTCTGGTAGGCGACCGTGGAGGACTTGGCGGCGTGATCGTCGCCGGCCAGCAGCAGCACGCCGCCGTGCTTGGCGGTGCCGGCCATGTTGGCGTGGCGCAGCACGTCGCCGGAGCGGTCGACGCCCGGACCCTTGCCGTACCACATGCCGAACACGCCGTCGTACTTGGCGCCGGGGAACAGGTTGACCTGCTGGCTGCCCCACACGGCGGTGGCGGCCAGATCCTCGTTGACGCCCGGCTGGAAGTGGATGTTGTGGCGCTTCAGGTGCTCGCGCGCCTTCCACAGTTCCTTGTCGAGGCCGCCGATGGGGCTGCCGCGATAGCCGGAGATGAAGCCGGCGGTGTTCAGCCCCGCCGCCTGATCGCGCTCCCGCTGCATCATCGGCAGGCGGGCGAGCGCCTGGATGCCGGTAATGTAGATGCGCCCCGACGACAGGGTGTACTTGTCGTCCAGCGTGACGTTGGCGAGGAAGGTCATGCGGTGTCTCCCGAGTGCCAGGACGGTTCTGCCGCCGCCCTTGCGTTGGTCCCTGTGCGCGCCCGCGGGCCGGTGCGAGCCGGGCAGGCGATGAAAGAATATTTAATGACAGGAAACGTGACCTACAATGGGGAATCGCCGACCGGCGCGCTAAGGAAAGGTTCTGCCAGCCGTGCCGAGGATGCAAGCAACAGACGTGCTGCGGCGCGGCGGGCTCGGCAACAAAGGTGCGGCGGGGGAGGAGCGTTCTAGCCGGTTCCCCGCCCGAGTCTCGCCCACGGCACTTGGTGTTGTGGCGATATCGCCCTATAATGTCGGCATATGGCCGGAGGATCGGGTGATGGATGCGCTGTTTGGTGGCGAGGGTGACGGGCTCGGCATTCCCGCGGAGGGCCTCGGCGCCGTGCGGGCGGTGCGCGAGGGCTTGCCGGTTGAGGCGGTGGAGCAGGTGCAGCAGGGCGGGCGTCTGTCGCTGGCCGAGGTCGACCGCCTCATCCTGCCGCGCAAGACCCTGGACCATCGCCGCAAGCTCGGTCGCCTGACGCCCGACCAGTCCGACCGGCTGATGCGCGTCGCCCGTCTGCTGGCGCTGGCGGAAGAGACCTTCGGTCCCGACCGTGCCCGCCTGTGGCTGCGCCGTCCGACCTCCGCCCTGGAGGGGGAGGCACCGCTTGACCTGCTCGACACCGACGCCGGCGCGCGGGCGGTGGAAACGGTGATCGGGCGCATCGCCCACGGCATCGCGGCCTGATGCCCATGCGCCTGTGGCGCCTGTGCCGGCGGCCCTTCGCCGACCTGAGCGGGGAGGGGGCGCGCCTGCATGGCGGACGCTGGAACTCGCCCGGCCGCCCGGTGGTCTATCTGGCGGCGGAGCCATCGCTGGCGGTGCTGGAGGTGCGGGTTCACCTCGACCTGCCGCTCGACCTGATGCCGCCGGACTACGTGCTGCTGACGGTGGAGGTGCCCGACGCCCTGGCGGTGGAGCGGCTGGAGCAGGCGCCCGACGACGCCCGCGTCGCCGGCGATGCGTGGCTGGACCAGGGGCGCACGGCCTTGCTGTCGGTGCCCTCGGTCATCGTGCCGGAGGCGCGCAACCTCCTTCTCAACCCGCGCCACGCCGATGCCGGCCGCGTGCGGGTGGCCGCCATGCGCCCCTTCGGCTTCGATCCGCGCCTGTTCGCCTGAGGCCGCCCCTCCGCCCCGCCGCCGCTATTTCTCGTACAGCCCGTCCAGCATCTCGCCATAGGCGGCGCGGATGACGTGGCGGCGGATCTTGAGCGTCGGGGTGAGCATGCCGTTCTCCACCGTGAAGGGCTCCGGCGCCACGCAGAAGCGGCGGATCTTCTCGATGTTCGACAGGTTGCGGTTGACCCGGCCGACGGCGGCATCCATGGCGGCCAGGAACTCCGGCTCGGCGTGGATCGCCGGGTCGGCGGGGTCGCGCTCGTGCTTGCGGGCCCAGACCTTCACCCAGTCCGGGTCGGGTACCAGCAGGGCCACCAGGTGCGGCCGGCGGTCGCCGTAGACCATGGCCTGGGCGATTTCCGCCTCCAGGGTCAGGAAGCCTTCCACCCGCTGCGGTGCCACGTTGTCGCCGCCGGAGTTGACGATGATGTCCTTCTTGCGGTCGGTGATGACGATGTTGCCCTCGTCGTCCAGGTGGCCGATATCGCCGGTGTGCAGCCAGCCGTCGCCGTCGATGGCGCGGGCAGTGGCGGCGTGGTCGTTCCAATACCCGCGCATGACCAGCGGCCCGCGCACCAGGATCTCGCCATCGTCGGCGAAGCGCACCTCCACCTCTTTCAGGGGCGGGCCGACGCTGTCCAGCCGCACCTTGCCGGGGCGGTTGACGCTGATCACCGGCGCCGCCTCGGTCTGGCCGTAGCCCTGGAGGATGGGCACCTTCAGCGCCATGAAGAACAAGCCGACATCATAGTTGAGCGGCGCCCCGCCGGAGACCAGCGCCTTCAGCCGGCCGCCGAACCGCCCCGCCACCTTGCGCCGCACCAGCCGGTCGAGCAGCCAGTTGAGCAGCCTCTCCCACAGCCCCAGGCGGCAGCCTTCGTGGCGCTTGCCGCCCAGCTCCAGCGCCTTGAAGAACAGCTTTTTCTTGAGCCCTTCCTCCTTCTCCATCACCCGCAGGATACGGCCGCGCATGAATTCATACAGGCGCGGCACGGCGGTGGTGATGGTTGGGCGGACCTCCTGGAAGTTGTCGGACAGCTTGTCGATGCCCTCGGCGTAATAGATCTGGGCGCCGATGGTCATGGGGAAGAACTGGCCCGCCGAGTGCTCGTAGGAATGCGACAGCGGCAGGAACGACAGGAACACCTCGTCCCCCAACCCGAGGGTTTCGAGCACGTCGAAGGCGCCCATGCAGTTGGTCAGGATGTTGCGGTGGGACAGCATCACCCCCTTGGGCGCGCCGCCGGTGCCGGAGGTGTAGATGATGCAGGCGACGTCGTCGGCCGAGGCCGTCTCCCACCGCGTCGGACGGGGCTGGTCGGCGCCGACCGCGAGCAGCCCGTCCCAGGTGATGGTCTCGACGCCCGGATTCTGTGCCAACGCCTGATCGTCCATGGTGACCACCAGCGGCGCGATGCGCGCCTGTCCGGCGGCGCCGAACACCCGCTTGGCCAGTTGCCGGGTGGAGACGATGACCGCCTTGGCCTCGGAGTCGTTCAGCACGTGCAGGTGATCGGCCACCGTGTTGGTGGTGTAGGCGGGCACCGTCATCGCCCCCAGCACCATGGTCGCCACGTCGGCGATCAGCCATTCCGGCCGGTTTTCGGCGACGATCATCACCCGGTCGCCGGGGCCGATGCCCTGGGCGGCGAGGCCATTGGCCAAGGCGTCCACCTGGGCCGCCACCTCCCGCCACGACAGCGGATGCCAAACGGTGTCGGTCTTGCGCCACAGGAACGGCCGCTCATCCAGCGCGGCGGCCTGTTCGTAGAAGACACGGGGCAGGGTGGTGGCCACCTTGAAGTCGATGGCGCGGCCGCTGGTCGCAGTCACGTGTTTCCTCCGCTTGTGCGCCCTGTTTGCGGGCTCTTATAGGTTAGGTAGGCTTATGGCAATTTTCTTGCTCACGCTGCAACTGATACCCATATCGCGCTCGCATTCTCCGATCTCCAGGGAGCCTACCAGATGACCGATGCCGCCGCCGCCCTCACCGTCGCCCAGGACCTGCCGGTGTGGGATCTGTCCGACCTATATCCGGGGCCGCGCTCGCCGGAACTGGAGGCGGACCTGAGCCGCACCGGCGACCTGGCCCGCGCCTTTGAAGAGCGCTGGGCCGGCCGCATCGCCGCGCTGGACGGCGCCGGTCTGGGCGAGGCCATCGCCGAGTACGAGCGCATCACCGAAACGCTCCACAAGATTTACAGTTACGCGCAGCTGCTGCACGCGGGCGACGTCGCCAACCCGGAAATCGGCCGCTTCTACCAGTACATCCAGGAGCGCGGCACCGAGATCTCCTCGCACATGATCTTCTTCACCCTGGAGATCAACCGCATCGACGACGACGCCCTGGCCGCCATGCTGGCCGACCCCGCCGCCGCCCGCTACGCGCCGTGGATTCGCGACGTCCGTGCCTTCCGCGCCCACCAGCTGTCCGACGACCTGGAAAAGATGCTGCACGACAAGGACGTCGCAGGCCGCAGCGCCTTCGTGCGGCTGTTCGACGAAACCATGGCATCGCTGCGCTTCCCGGTGGACGGCGAGGAGCTGACCATCACCCAGGTGACGGACCGCCTGTCCAGCCGCGACCCCGCCAAGCGCAAGGCCGCCGCCAAGGCCATGGGCAAGGTGCTGCAGGACAACGGTCGCCTGTTCGGCCTCATCACCAACACGCTCGCCAAGGACAAGGAGATCGAGGACCGCTGGCGCAAGTACGACCGCCCGGTGTCGGCCCGCAACCTCGCCAACCAGGTGGAGGACGAGGTGGTGGACGCCCTGGTGACGGCGGTGAAGGACAGCTTCGGCAGCCTCAGCCATCGCTACTACGCCCTCAAGGCGAAGTGGATGGGCGTCGACACGCTGGACTACTGGGACCGCAACGCGCCGCTGCCCGACGATGCCGACCGCCAGTATTCGTGGGACGAGGCGGTGAAGATCGTGCTCGGCGCCTACGAGCGGTTCTCGCCGGAACTGGCGGCGGTCGGCCGCCGCTTCTTCGACAACCCGTGGATCGACGTGCCGGCTCGTCCCGGCAAGGCGTCCGGTGCTTTCGCTCACCCGGTGGTGCCGAGCGCCCATCCCTACCTGCTGCTCAACTACATGGGCCGTGGCCGCGACGTCATGACCCTGGCGCATGAACTCGGCCACGGCTGTCACCAGATCCTGGCCGGCGAGCAGGGGCCGCTGCTGTCGGCGACGCCGCTGACGCTGGCCGAGACCGCCAGCGTGTTCGGCGAGATGATGACCTTCCGCGCCATGGTCGATGCCGAGACCGACCCCAAGCGCCGCCGCGTCATGCTGGCGAGCAAGGTGGAGGACATGCTCAACACCGTGGTGCGGCAGATCGCCTTCCACGAATTCGAGCGCCAGGTCCACGACGAGCGCCGCAAGGGCGAACTGTCGACGGAACGGCTGGGCGAAATCTGGATGCAGTGCCAGCAGGACAGCCTCGGCCCGGCATTCCGCTTCGATGACGACTATGCGGCGTATTGGGCCTATATCCCGCACTTCATCCACTCTCCGTTCTACGTCTACGCCTATGCCTTCGGCGACTGCCTGGTGAACGCCCTCTATGCCGTCTACCAGGACGGTGCACCCGAGTTTCAGGCCCGCTACCTGGAGCTTTTGCGGGCCGGCGGCACCAAGACCCACCGCGAGCTGCTGGCGCCGTTCGGGCTCGATGCCTCCGACCCGCAGTTCTGGAAGCGGGGATTGTCCGTGGTGGCTGGCTTCATCGATGAACTGGAAGAGGTATCCTGACACCATGGCCGATACTCCCCGGGACGAGGCGGGCGGCGAGCGGCGCTTCGGCGGCCGCATTCGCCGCTATGCCGAAGTGGGCACCGCCGTCAGCGGCCTCGCCGCCCGGCTGGCGGGGGAACGCTTCCTCGGCATCAAGATCGACAAGGCGCAGCACGCCTCCGACCTGCGAGCGGCGCTGGGCGGCCTGAAGGGGCCGCTCATGAAGGTGGCGCAGATCATGTCCACCATCCCCGACGCTCTGCCCGAGGAGTACACGCTGGAACTGGCGCAGTTGCAGGCCAACGCGCCGCACATGGGCTGGCCCTTCGTCAAGCGGCGCATGACCGCCGAACTGGGCCCGGAGTGGCCGCGCCGCTTCACCGAGTTCGCGCACGAGGCGTCCGCCGCCGCCTCGCTCGGGCAGGTCCATCGGGCGATCCATCCCGATGGCCGCCGGCTGGCCTGCAAGCTGCAATACCCCGACATGGACTCGGTGGTGGAGGCGGACTTGCGCCAGTTGCGCGTCATCATCGGCATCTACCGCCGCTATGACCGCGCCATCGACCCGTCCGACATCCACGACGAGATCGCCGACCGCCTGCGGGAGGAACTGGATTACCGCCGCGAGGCCCGCAACATGCGCCTCTACGGCCTGATGCTGGCCGACGAGGCGGGCGTCCATGTGCCGGAGCCGGTGGAAGACCTGTCCACCCGCCGTCTCCTCAGCATGACGTGGCTTGATGGCCGGCCGTTGCTGAAGGTGGCGGAGGACGCCGACCAGGACCAGCGCAACCGCATCGCCCAGAACATGCTGCGGGCGTGGTACGTGCCATTCTACCGCTATGGCGTCATCCACGGCGACCCGCACCTCGGCAACTACAGCGTCCGCCCCGACGACAGCGTCAACCTGCTGGATTTCGGCGCCGTGCGGGTGTTCCGGCCGCCTTTCGTGAAGGGCGTCATCGACCTTTACCGCGCCATCCGCGACGATGATCAGGCGCTGGCGGTGGATGCCTACGAGACCTGGGGCTTCACCGGCCTGTCGAAGGAAATGATCGCTGTCCTCAACCAGTGGGCCGGGTTCCTTTACGCGCCGCTGCTGGAGGACAAGCCGCGCGCCATCGCCGACACCAACTCGGGCATCTATGGCCGCTCGGTGGCGGAGAAGGTGCACGCCGACCTGCGCCGCCTGGGCGGGGTGAAGCCGCCGCGCGAGTTCGTGCTGATGGACCGGGCGGCCATCGGCCTTGGCTCGGTGTTCCTGCACCTGAAGGCGCATGTGAACTGGTATCGCCTGTTCCAGGACCTGATCGGCGATTTCGATGTCGACGCGGTGGCGGAGCGGCAGAGAAAAGCCCTGGACAGCGTCGGGCTGACCGTGGCAGAGGACAAGGCGACCGTCGCCAAGGGGTGACGGCGCCGCCTTTCCCGTTCCCCGCCACAGACCGGACCCGTCGATGCGCCTGCGCCTGCTTGCCGCCTCCGCCCTCGTCCTGACCGCCGTTGCCGCCGCCGCCCCTGTCCAGGCGCAGCAGCAGCAGCCGACGTATCTCGACATCGCCGCCGTGGTCAACGCCCGCCAGGACACCATGAAGGCCATGAACCGGGCGATGAAGGAACTGGCGGCGATGATCGAGGAAAACCAGAACTTCGACGCTGCCCGTGTCGCTGAACTGGCCGCTGTCATCCAGGCCAATACCGCCAAGATCCCGCATCAGTTTCCGGAAGGGAGCCTGATCCCCGGCTCCGAGGCCACCAAGGACGTGTGGGAAGACCCGGAGGCTTTCGCCGAACGCTCGCGCGAGGCCACCGTGGCGGCCGAGGCCCTGGCCGACCGCTCCGCCCTGGTGGAGGACGCGGACGGCCTGGCACGGGCCTTCAAGGACGTGGCGCTGTCCTGCCGCGCCTGCCACCGCACCTACCGCAAGCCGTTTTGATAGAGGCCCTTGTATGTCTTGACCAGCGTCGCCGGTAAGCTGAGCGAGGCTGGGGACGGCAGAGGCTGTGCAGCCGGCGACGAGGCAGACTCATCGCCGGCTGGAGGTGACATCGGCCTCAGGCGCGGGGCAGGTTTCAGGCGCCTTCCCGGATGGGCGACACCTCGATCTCGACGCGTCGGTTCTGGGCGCGGCCGTCGGCGGTGTCGTTGCTGGCGATGGGGCGGGTCTGCCCGGCGCCCAGCGCGTCGATGCGGTCGCGCGGCAATCCCTGGGCGATCAACTGACGCATCACCGCATCGGCCCGGCGCAGTGACAGATCGACGTTGTAGTCGGGCCGGCCGGTGGAATCGGTATGGCCGACCACTCGCACCGTTGTCTGCGGGTTGTCGCGCAGGGTGCGGCCAACGTCCACCAGGGTATTGCGGGCCTGCGGCGTCAGTTCGGCGGAGTCATGGGCGAAGGTGACGTTGCTCGGCAGAGTGACGACGATGCGTTCGCCCACCCGCTGCACCTCGGCGCCGGAACCTTGCAGGTCTTCCCTCAGGCGGTTTTCCTGGGCATCCATGTAGGCGCCGACACCGGCCCCGGCGAGGCCGCCGATGGCCGCTCCGATTGCGCCGCGCTGGGCGCGGTCCTTGCCGCCGTCGCCGGTCATGGCGCCGATGGCGCCGCCACCGGCGGCACCGATCAGGGCGCCGGTGCCGGTGCGGTTCATGCCGCCGCCTTCGGCGCAGGCGGCCAGGGCGAGCACGGCGGCAAGGGCGGTGGCGGGGATGACGATGCGACGGCGCGGCATGGCGGCCTTCCTCCTTCGAGCGGACTGTGATCGAAGGGTCAACGGGAGAGGCGCGTCGAGGTTGCCGGGGCGACCGTTAACGCAACCCGCGCAACCGCCGCGCCATGGCGCCCTGAAGGCGTCCGTCGATGATGCCGAGACCGGCGAAGATCAGCGCCATTCCGCCGAAAGCCAGCGGCTCCAGCCGTTCCCCCAGGATCAGAACCCCCAGCGCCAGGGCGCTGACCGGGATCAGGAACGTCACCAGCGCCACGTTGGTGGCGCCGGCCGATTGCAGGATGCGGAAGTAGAGCAGATAGGCGAGTGCCGTCGACAGCAGGGCGAGGCCGACCACCGCCGCCACCTGCACGGCGCCGGGATCGAACACCCACGGGCGCTCCACCACGACCGCCGTCGGGATCAGCAGCACCGACGAGCCGCACAGCATGCCGGCGGCCGCCACCTGCACCGGCAGATCCTTGAACCGCCGGCCGTAAATGCCGGCGCAGGCGTAGGAGACACCGGCTGCCAGCACCGCGAGCATGCCCCATCCGGCCGCCGTCAGGCCGCCCAGTGCCGCCGGGCCGATCAGCAGGATCACGCCGCCGAGGGCCACCGCCACGCCCAGTCCCTTGGCTGGTGTCAGTGCTTCATCGCGGGTCGCCACATGGGCTATGAGCACGGCGAAGACCGGCGTCATGGCGTTGAGGATGGCGGCAAGGCTGCTGTCGATGTGGGTCTGCCCCCAGAAGATCAGCGTGAAGGGGATGGCGTTGTTGAGCATTCCCATGACCAGGAAGGCACCCAGCGCCGCCGCTCCCGTCGGCATGCGGTGGCCTCCGAGGCGCACCACCGCCAGCAGGACCAGGGCCGCCAGCGAAACCCGGCACGCGGCGGTGGTCAGGGGGCCGATGGCGCCGACGGCGATTTTCGAGAAGAAGAAGGCGCCGCCCCACAGAAGCGACAACAGGATCAACAGGCCCCAGTCGCGGCCGGTCATGCGCATGACGGATGTCTCCCTGACAGGATCGCACGGTGACAGCGGACAGGGGCGGCGGAAAGGGCCGCTTCAACGGGTTCCGCCGGTCTGTCATGTCGGGGACGATCATTGCGGGACGTGGGGGCGACGCCATCCGCTGGCTGGCGCCAAAGGGAGGGGCTCAGGCCGGTGTCAGACCCGAGGCCGCGAGGTCGGGCGGCGCGGCAAGCCGCCACACGCCCTTGCCGGCATGTTTGGCGTCGTACATGGCGTGATCGGCGGCATCCAGCAGGGACTGGGCCGGCACCGGCTGGTCCGGTTCCCGGCCCGACGCGAGCGCGATGCCAATGGAGGCGCCGATGCGCGCCTCGCCGACACCGAGCGGAAAGGGCGGGGTGAGCGCCGTCAGCAGCTTGTCGGCCACCGTGGCGGCGGCTTCAGGGCTGCCGCTGCCGAGGCTCACCACCACGAACTCGTCGCCGCCGACGCGGGCGACGGTGTCGCTGTCGCGCACGCAACCGCGCAGGCGCTGGGCCACGCCTTGCAGCAGCATGTCCCCGGCGATATGGCCATAGGTGTCGTTCACCGGCTTGAAGCCGTCGAGGTCGATGAACAGCACCGCCAGGCCGCTGCCGTCGCGCGCCGTGCGGGCCAGGGCCTGGGCCAGACGGTCCTGCATCAGGGCACGGTTGGGAAGACCGGTGAGGGCATCGTGGGTGGCGGCCTGACGCAACTGCGCCGTCGCTTCCTTCTCCGCCGTGATGTCGCTGAACACCCCGACGTAATTGGTGACGGTGCCGTCATCATCGGAAATCTGCGAGATGGTCAGGCGCTGGACATAGAGCTGACCATCGGCCCGCCGGTTCCAGACCTCTCCCCGCCAATGACCGGTTTCGTGGAGCGATTGCCACATGGCGGCATAGAAGGCGGCGTCATGCCGGCCGGAGGACAGCGCCCCGGGCGTGCGGCCCAGCATGTCGGCGGGCTCGTAGCCGGTGGTCTGGGTGAAGGCGCGGTTGACGGCGATGATGCGTTGGTGGGCATCGGTGATGCACATGGCCTCGGCGGTGGTCTGGAACACCGCCTGGGCCAGCCGCTGCTCGCGCTCCCGCGCCCGGCGGAGGCCGATGTCGCGCACGATCAGCTGTGCCGCCCGCCGGCCGCCGAACCCGACCGGTGCCACCGAGGCTTCGGCGTCGAGGGGACGTCCGTCAAGGTCGGCAAGCTGGTATTCCGCCGTCGCCGTGGCGGTGCCCGAGGCCAGCGCCGCCGCCACCGCTGCCGCCAGCGCCACACCGCTGGACCCGCCGAGCAGACCCTCCACCGCCATGCCTTCCAGCTGCTGGCGGCGGCTGCGTCCGAACAGGCGCAGGGCGCTGGGGTTGGCGAAGATGACACCGCTGTCGCCGATCAGCAGGATCGCGTCGGGCGACATTTCGACCAGGGCGCGGAACCGTTCCTCGCTCTCGCGTACCTGCCGCTCGGCGGCGTGCCGCTCCACCGCGTGGCGCAAGGTCCGGGCCAGCAGGGCAGGGTCGGTGATGCCTTTGACGACGTAATCCTGGCAGCCCTGCTGCACCGCCTGGATGCCGGTCTGCGGATCGTCGAGGCCGGTCATCACCACGACCGGGTGATCGGCAGCCAGATTGAGGGCACCGTCCACCGTCTGCAAGCCACGGGAGTCCGGCAGGCCGAGATCGGTGACCACCACATCCGGATTGATGGCATCCACCATCTGGCGCGCTTCGCCCAGGCTGCGGGCCCAGTCGATGCGGATATCCTCGCCGCTGTCGTTGACCAGTTCCTCGAACAGCCGCGCGTCGGTGCCGCTGTCCTCGATCAGAAGTACCCGTAGCGCCAAGCCATGCCCCCCGCACGTCGCCTATCTGCGATCTGAAATCAGTCGCGCCATGAACTATCCACACCCTGCCGCTGCAACGCAACACCGCGATCAACGCGCCGGTGAAAGAGAGCGGCGGCCCCTTATTGCTGTCGCCTTCGGTTCCGGTCGTGGGGTAAAAATATCCATGGCCGCGTGGGGTGGCTTGGAAGGGCGCAGGGCACGGTCGTGACCCGCGCCGTGAGCGGGGGTAATACCAGAATGGTCAGGGGGCGCGGTGAGGGGGCACCGCCAGCGGCGTGTTTGCGGCTGTGGCCGGCGGTGTGGGTGGGGGCTTTCCTTGCCACCACCGATGTCGGCACCTCCCTTGTGAAGGCGGCCGGCGTCGCCATCGGCAACACCCGGGAAGGCGTTCTCGCCGCCGTCTTCATTCGCCACCTGCACGCCGATGTTCCCACCTTCCATTGTGTCCGGCAGGTGCTGGCGCGGGTGGCCGCCGCTGCCCTGATGCCAGCGGCCGCGACAGTGCGTGGCACCCTGGCGCTGTGTCTCGGCGGCGTGGCCCCCTGGGCGACCGCTTGGATGGTGGTGAAGACTTGGCGGCTGGACGACAGTGCCCTGCCGCATCGGCAGGACGGAGCGTGAGAACGGAAGGGCGCCCATGAAGACACCATCGCGCATCGTTACCGCTCTTGCCCTCCTGTTCCTCGCCGTCGGTCTGGGGCTCGGGGTTGACGGTCCGGCCGTGGCTGCGGTCGGGGAGGCTTCCCCGCGCCCGCAGGCGGTCGACCTGCCGCCGCTGCCCGCCGGACCGCCGGTGGTGACCGTGGCCACCGACTCCGGTCCGCGCGCCTTCTCGCTCGCCGACCTGGAAGCGGTTGGGCTGAAAACCCTGACGGCGGATCTGTTGTGGCAGGGGGAGAATGGCACTTATCAGGGCATTTTGCTTGCCGACCTGCTGCGTGAAACCGGCCTTGCGGCGGCGCCGGCGGTGGAGGTCGAGGGGCTGGACGGATACCGCGCCATCATTCCGCGCGAGGACATCAACACCTGGGACGTTCTGCTCGCCACCCGCCGGGACGGCAGGCCGATGGCGGTGCGTGACAAGGGGCCGCTGCGCATCCTGTATGCCATGACGCCGAAACAGCTTCTGGAAGTGCCGCAGATGGATACCCGCTGGGTGTGGATGGTGCGTGCCATCCGTGCCGCTCCGCCGCCGAGGGAGGGGGCGCGATGAAACAGACCAATCGCCTGTTCTTCCTGACGCTTGCCGCCCTGCTGCTGACGGCGGTGGTGCTGACGGGGGCCTACAGCACCATCGTGCTGACCGATATCGAGCAGGGCTTGCCGCGACGGACGGAACTGATGGCCCGCGAGGTGAGCAAGCTGGACCGCGAGGTGGCGACGCTTGATCAGGCATTGGCCCTGGTGGCCGCCACGGGGGATGCCGAGACCGTCGGCCAAGCGCAATTGATGGCCGATTTCGTCCATGCCCGCCTTGGCACCATCGCCAGTCTTGCCGCCACGGTGGCGCCTGCCGGCATCCGTGATCCGGCTGCCGTGGCGGTCTCCTTGGCCGAGGTGGAGGCGGCGCTTCAGCAGGTGGCCGCCGCCGCGGCCGACGGCCCCGCCGGGGTTCGCGAGCGCGAGGCCGTGGCCACGGCGCGAGACAGCTTTCAGACAGTGTTGCGCATGGTGCGCGATGATGCCATCGCGACCGCCGATCTGGCGGCGCTCGCCATCACTCGCCAGGCGGAAAAGCTCATGGCCTTCCGCACCGCCGCCCTGGTGGTGTTGGGGGCCGGTGCGCTGGCCCTGCTGGTGGCGCTGGCGCAGCTCTATCGCCAGCATCTGACGGCCGCCGCCTTGCGGGACAGCCAGGCGCGGTACCGCAGCCTGTTCGAGGACAACGGCGCCATGATGCTGGTGATCGATCCTCAGGCCAGGCAGGTGGTGGACGCCAATGCCGCCGCCGTCGCCTTTTACGGCTGGCCGCTGGAGACGTTGCGCGGCATGCCCCTCGACACCATCAACCCGGCCTCCGCTGGCGAGCGTCAAGCGGAGGTGGACCGGGCGGCGAGCGAAAACCGCGCCCACCTCTACATGCGCCATCTGCGCGCCGATGGGGCGCTGTGCGAGGTTGAAGTGCGGTCGGCGCCGGTGATGCTCGACGGTCGGGCGGTGGAACTCTGCGTCGTTCACGACATCTCCGGTCGCCGGCAGGCCGAGCGGATGCTGTCGGAGACGGAGGAGCGCTATCGCAAGATCGTTGACTCCACCACCCAGGGCTTTTGCTTCATTGCCCCCGGCACCGGCTCCATCGTCGATGTCAACCACAGCCTTTGCCGCATGCTGGGCTACGACCGCGAGGAAATGCGCGGCAGGCCGCTGATGGAGTTCGCCGTCGGGGCTGACCGCGAGGCCCTGACCCGGCAGATCAGTCAGGCTCCGCTGACCCTGCATCGGGTTTACGAGGTGGCGCTGGCCCGCAAGGACGGCGGCAAGGTGCTGACGCGCTTCAACGCCACCACCTTGCGCGACGGGGCCGGCGTGATGCGCGGCTCCTACGCCTTCATCGAGGACATCACCGAGCAGCGTGTTTTCGAGCGCCGGCTGGCCGAGAGCGAGGCGATGCTGCGCTCGATCACCGCCAATATTCCCGGCGTCATCTATCAGTGGTACGAGCGTCCCGACGGCAGCCGCGGCTTCCATTGGGTCAGCCCGCGGTCGCTGGAAATTCTTGGCATCCCGCAGAAGGAACTGGAACGCGACTGGCGCGCCCTCGTCATTCACCCCGACGATGTGGAGCGGTGGCAGATGTCCATCGCCCAGGCGGTCGCAACCAGCGGCGATTGGTCCTTCGAGGGCCGCTTCATCCTGCCCGGCGGCCGCATCATGTGGTGGCGCGGTCTGGCGCGGCCGGTGGTGACGCCAACCGAGACCCTGTTCAACGGCATCGTCTTTGACATCACCCACCAAAAGGAACTGGAAGCCGAGTTGGAGGAGAATCGGCGCCTGCTCAATCTTGCCTTGGAGGCGGGGCAGGTGGGGGTGTGGGACATGGACCTCAAGGCGGGTACGGTGTGGTTCTCGCCATCATGGAAGGCGCAACTCGGCTACGCCGATGATGAGTTCGAGAACAGCCTGGAGGCCTGGCGGTCGGTGATCTTCCCCGAGGATGCCGAGATCGCCCTCGCTCAGGTGCGGGAGTACGCCGCCGGCCGGGCCGAGAGCTTCGAGGCAATCCAGCGATTCCACCATCGGGACGGTTCCACCGTTCACATCCGCACGCGGGCGCGGGCGGTGCGGGATGATGTCGGCGGCGAGGCGGTGCGGCTGATCGGCGCCCATGTCGATCTGACGCCCCAGATCCAGGCCCAGGAAAAGCTGGTACAGGCCGGGGTTCACACCGCGCTGATTCTCGACAGCACCGCCGACGGGCTTTATGGCCTGGATACGGCGGGCAACGTCACCTTCGTCAATGCCGCCTGCCAGCGTTTGCTCGGCTTCGACGAGGAGGAAATGATCGGCCGCAACATGCACCTGCTGACCCACCACAGCCACCCCGACGGCAGCCCTTATCCGGCGGCAGAGTGTCCGGTGTTCAAGGTGTTGCGTGACGGCGGCCGACGGGAGCAACTGGAAGAACTGCTGTGGCGCAAGGACGGCACGGCCATGCCGGTGGAGTTGAGCGCCGCCCCCATGACCATCGGCGGCCAAGTGGTTGGTGCCATCGTCAGCTTCCGCGATGTGACCGAACGGCAGAAATACAAGACCGAGCTGGAGCGGTCCAACGCCGAACTGGAGCAGTTCGCCTATGCCGCGTCCCACGACCTGCAGGAACCATTACGCGGCGTGACCAGTTACCTCAGCCTGCTCAAGCGCCGCCATGGCGCCAGCCTCGATCCGGCGGTGGCGGCTTATGTGGATCAGGCCATGGACAGCGCCCTGCGCATGACCACCATGATCCGCGACCTCCTGACCTATTCGCGGGTATCGACGCGCGGCCAGCAGATGGTTCCCACCGATGCCGGCGCCTGCGTCGCCATGGCGCTTGCCAACCTGCGCATCGCCATCACCGAGGCGGAGGCCGAGGTGGTGGTCGATGGCGACCTGCCGCATGTGCGGGCCGATGCCGGCCAACTCACCAGCCTGTTCCAGAACTTGATCGGCAATGCCGTGAAGTACCGCGATCGCGACCGCCGCCCGGTCGTGCGGGTGCGGGTCGAACCGGCCCCCGGCCGCCGCTGGCGGTTCAGCATCAGCGACAACGGCATTGGCATCGACGCGGCGTATCAGGAGCGCATCTTCCTGCCGTTCCAGCGCCTGCATGGTCACGATCAGTACGAGGGAACCGGCATCGGTCTCGCCGTTTGTCGCAAGGTGGTGGAGCGCCACGGCGGTCGGCTGTCCGTCACCTCCACCCCCGGCGAGGGATCGGTCTTCGCTTTCGATCTGGAAGCGGCCGAGGCGCCCGATGATCTCGACTGGGCGCCGGGTGAGGCGACGGCAGGAACGGCAGGATAGAACCGGGCGGGCGGTTATTCGCCGTCTGTCGCCCAGCGGTTGTGGGGCGGGCGGTCGCGGTAGAAGTCGACGATATGCCGCCAGCCTTCCTCCGCCGTCTCGACGAAGCGAATGATGTCGAGGTCGTGCGGGGAAATGGTGCCGGCCTCCACCAGGGCATCGAAATCGATCACCTTGCGCCACCAGCTTTCGCCGAACAGCAGGACCGGCATGGGCTCGATCTTGTGGTTCTGGATCAGGGTCAACGCCTCGAACAGCTCGTCCAGGGTGCCGAAACCGCCGGGAAAGCAGGCGAGTGCCTCCGCCCGGATCAGGAAGTGCATCTTGCGGACGGCGAAGTAGTGGAAGTTGAACGACAGTTTGGGCGTGATGTAGCGGTTGGGCGCCTGCTCGTGCGGCAGCACGATGGACAGGCCGATGCTTTCCGCCCCGACGTCATCGGCGCCCCGGTTGGCAGCCTCCATGATGCCGGGGCCGCCGCCGGTGACCACCACATAGCGGCGGTTGCCGCTCTGCTGGCCGTGGCTGGAGACCAGCCGCGCGAACTCCCGCGCCACGTCGTAGAAGTGGCTGGTGTCCATGACGTTGCGGGCGATCCGCAATGCTCGCTGCGCCGCCGTGTCGTCGGGATGGGCCGTCGCCGCCTTCTCGGCCGCCGCCAGCCGCGCCTTGGCGACATCCGGTTCGGGGATGCGGGCGGAGCCGAACACTACCACGGTGGAGACGATGTTCTCCTCCTGCAACAACAGTTCTGGCTTCAGCAGCTCCAGTTGCAGGCGGATGGGGCGCAGCGCCCGGTCGGTGAGGAAATCCATGTCGGTGAAGGCCAGGCGGTAGCTGGGCGACAGGGTCTGCGGCGTCTGCTCGCGGGCAACGCTCGCTTCGTGCGACCGCTTGTCCTCGGCGGCGGAGGGGAAGCGGCTGCGGCCTTCTCGCGACATGGTATCTCCTCGTCGGATGCTTGGGCTTGGGGGCCGACGACGATAGCGGTGGCGCGGCAAGGCGCCTAGAGAATATGCGATGACCGCTCGCCGAGGGCGGTCAGATGCCTTGGCCGGCCTCAACCTCTCCGGTGCGGCGCCATACTTCCTCAAGCAAGGCGTGCAGCGGCGGTTCGACGACGCCGTGCGCCTCCAGTTCCTTCACCGTGTTGATCAGATAGTCGCGGTTGAGGCCATTGCGGCCGACCGCCTCCATGATGATCGCCGCCGAGGCGGTGACGCCGAGATCGCCGGCGTAGCGGCGGTGATCGGGATCGGCGACGAAGGTATAGGCGGCCACCTGGCGTCCATCGCGCAGGCCGACGGGCAGGGTGGCCTCCTTGTAGGCATAGCCGCACAGTTCCCGTTCGCGCAGATAGTCGCGCACCGATGGCGCCTGATCGATGGCCACCCGGAACGCGACGCCGGGACAAGCGCCGCCGGGGGCGAGGCCGAGCACCAGCCCAGGCCGCTCCGGCGTGCCGCGATAATGGGTGGAGTAGATGCAGAAGCTGCGATGATAGCCGGCCAGGACGGCGGGCTCGGCGGCGAGGGCCGGGAAGCCCGGATTCCACATCAGGGAACCGTAGCCGAATACCCAGAATTCATCATCGCCGGAGTGCGGGGTCGGTGTCGTCATGGCGGCAGTATGGCGGACCTGGGAGCGGAACGCGAGGGGCGAGCAAGTGGATCTTTACGTCCGTTGCGGCGGCGCGTCATGATGCCGGTCATGCGCGAACTCTACAGCCCCGATGCCTACGATACCACCCGGCTGCCCGACAGCTGGTGGCAAGCCTCCGCCGGCGAGCCGCCGGAAGACGCGCCGCTGGTGGCCGATGTCACCGCCGACGTGGCGGTGATCGGTGGCGGCTTCACCGGCCTGTCGGCGGCCCTGCACCTCGCCCGCGACTTCGGCCGCCGGGTGGTGGTTCTGGAGGCCGGGCCGCTCGGTTGGGGCGCCTCTGGCCGCAATGGCGGCTTCTGCTGTACCGGCGGCTCGAAACTTGGGTGGGACACCATGACCCGGCGGTTCGGTGCCGAGGAGACCGCCGCGTTCTTCCGCTCCCAGTGGGAGGGCGTTGCCCTGGTGCGCCAACTGGCGGCGGAGGAAGGGCTCGACATCGAGGCACAGGGGCGGGGCGAGATGCTGCTCGCCCACAAGCCCAACCGTCTGAAGGACTTGGAGGCCGAGCAGACTGACTTGCGCCGCCGCTTCGGCCAGGAAACGGAACTGGTGGACGCCGCCGGCCTGGCGGCCCGCGGCATGGCCGGGCCGCAGTTCCACGGCGGACTGTTCGTGCCCGGCCCATTCGGAGTCCACCCGTTGCGCTATGCCTGGAGCTTGGCGCGGGCGGCGCGGCGGCATGGTGCGATGGTTCATGGCCGCAGTCCGGTGCGGGCGATCGAGGATGCCGGCGCCGCCGGTCTGCGGCTGGTGACGCCGCATGGCCGGGTGACGGCGGCGCGGGTGCTGATCGCCACCAACGGCTATACCCGCGATGGCCTCCACCCCGGTCTTGCCGGCCGCACCCTGCCGGCGCTGTCGAGCATCCTGGTCACCCGGCCACTGTCGGCGGACGAACTGGCGGCGCAAGGCTGGCGCAGCGGCGATCTGGCCGCCGACACCCGGCGCCTGCTGCACTATTTCCGCCTGCTGCCGGACGGTCGGTTCCTGTTCGGCGGGCGCGGCGGCACCCGCGCCGGGGCAGGCGCGGCGCGCATGCACCGACGCCTGGAGCGGGCCTTCCGCGCCATGTTCCCGGCCTGGAGCGGGGTGCCGGTGACGCATCGCTGGAATGGGTTCGTCTGCCTTGCCCTCGATCTGCATCCGCACCTGGCCGAACTGCCGGGGGAGCCGCGTCTGTCCTGCGCGCTCGCCTTCCACGGTGCCGGTGTCTCCACCGGCACCTGGACCGGACGGGCGGCGGCGGCGCGGCTGGCCGGGCGCCCGCGGCACTATGGGCCGGTGCCGACCTTCCTCCAGACGCCGCCACCACGGTTCCCGCTGCCGGACTTGCGCCTGTGGGGATTGCGCGCCGCCTATCTGCACTACGGCATCCTCGACGAATGGCTGTAGCCGGTCAGTCGATAGGGTCCGGTTTGCGGGTCGGCAGGATCAGCGCTTCCTGCACGGCGTCCTCCGGCCGGTTCTCGCAGCTTTTCACCCAGATATCGTAGACCGGGTGCTCCAGGCCGGTGAGGGAAGGGGATGAGGCGAACATCCAGCCGCTGTAGATGGGGGCATCGGGACCATCGCCGAGCGTGGACACCGTCTCCCCCCACGCGCTTTCGTCGCGGATTTCCAGGAAGGCTGCCTCGTGCGGAGTTGTGGATACCGGGGTGACGCGGCAGGCTCGGGCGGTCACATGCAGGCCATAGAACTGCATGCTATCGCCCACCCGCACCGCCACCTCGCTGGTGCGACCCATCTGCTTGTCGAGGGCACGCAAGACGACGGTGTTGGTATCGACGAAATCCTCCTCGGCGTCGATACCCGACTGGGCGGTGGCCGGGACGGCGGCGAGAAGTCCGGCGGCCATGAAGATCGTGGCGGCGGCTGCGGTGGCGGAACGGGGCGCGCGGTGGGGCATGATGGTTCCTCCTCCCTTCATCTACGCCCACCGGCTTGGGCGGGCTTCATCGGCTCGTGATGATCACCCCCTTTGACGGTGGCGCCATTGCCCTTAAGATGCGGCTACGCTTATGAAAGGCCCTCTGTTCCATGCGCGTCATCCTCGCCGACGATCATTCCATCATCCGTGCCGCCTTGCGCGCGGTGGTCACCGACATCGATCCCACCATCGACATCATCGAGACGGCTTCCTTCGACGATCTGGAAGCGGCATTGGACACCCTGCCGCCGCAACCGGCCGATCTGGTGGTGCTCGACCTGCGCATGCCGGGCTTCCGCGGGCCGGAGCAGATCCGCGCCTTGGTGGCACGGGTGGCGCCGTGCCCGGTGGCCATCTTCTCCATGAGCGAGGAACCGGACGAAATGCGGGCCATGCTGGCGCTCGGCGTGCGGGCCTTCATCCCCAAGTCGACGCAGCATGCGGTGTTGGGCGGGGTTCTCCGCATCGTTCTGGCGGGCGGCACCTATGTGCCGCCGGTGCTGGGGCTCGGCCATGGCGGCGGGGAGTCCGCGACGCCATCGGGGGGGCGGCGCGGCGAGGCGCGCACCCTCGGCAATGGCGTCGCCGCCCCTGCCGGTGAGCCCGGGGCGGGCGGCGGACCCTTGCCGCCAGCCATCGCTTCGCTGACCCGGCGTCAGCGCGAAGTGATGGAACTGCTGGCCGAGGGCCTGTCCAATGCCGAAATCTGCGAGCGCATGGACCTCAACCTGTCGACCGTGAAGGCGCATGTCTCGGGCGTGCTGCGGGCGCTTGGTGTCGACAGCCGCACCCAGGCGGCCCTACGCATCCGCGAGGTGCTGGGGCGGCGCTGACGCCGCCGGACAATCGACGGTGAAGGTGGAGCCGCGCCCAGGCGCTGATTTCACCGTCACCCGATGGTTCAGCAGGCGGCACAGGCGATCGACGATGGCGAGGCCAAGGCCAAGGCCCTCGCTGCGGTCGTGGGCCGTCTCCCCCACCTGCACGAACTCCTGGAAGATGCGACCCTGATCGGTGGCGGCGATGCCGACACCTGAATCCACCACCTGTACCCATATCCTATCACCCCGCCGCCGGGCGCCGATCACCACTCCGCCGGCGTGGGTGTAGCGCAGGGCATTGCCGACCAGATTGCGCAGCACCCGCTCCAGCAGCAGCGGGTCGCTTTCCACCCACAGTTCGGGCGCCACCACGTTCAGCCGCAGGTCACGGTCGAGCGCCTGCGGCCCCAACTCCGCCGCCAGTCCATGCAGCAGCGGCGCCACCGCCACCGGCTGGATGGCGGGGCGGATGGTGCCGGCCTCCAGCTTGGACACCTCCAGCACCGAATGCACCAGATGGCGCAGGGATGTCTGCGTTCGCCGCAGATCGGTCAGGACGCTGCGGCCGCGCGGGCTCAACGGTTCGCCGTCGAGCAGACCGGTGAACATCTCCGCCGCTTGTAGCGGTTGGAGCATGTCGTGGCCGGCGGCGGCGAGGAAGCGGGACTTGCTGCGGTTGGCCTTCTCCGCCTCCGCCTTGGCGTCGGCCAATTCGCGGGTGCGGGCCAGCACGCGGGCCTCCAACTCCTCGTTGGCGCGGCGGAGGGAGGCGGACATGCGGTCGATGTGGCCGAACTGGCTGCGGATGCGCCCGACCATCGGCCGGAAGATGAGCATCGCCTCCAGCAGCAGGGTGAGCAGTGTCAGCGTCACCACGGCGAGTTCCATGCGCCGCAGGGTGGCGAGCGCCGCCTCGCCGTCGAGCTGGTACTGGTGGACGATCTTGTCCAGGCTGTCGAGCAGTGGTCCAGGCCCTTCGGCTAGGACGTACCGCACGGCTTCGTGGTCTGGAGTGAGACTTTCGGCGGGGGTGGCTGCGACGATGCGGGCAGCGGCGGTATAGCGTTCCACCCGCTCATGCAATGACGGGCTGCCGCCGAAGTAGAGCCCCTCCACTTGCGGGCTGGTGGGGCCGGGCACGTCAAGCGCGGCGCTGCCGAAAGCGAGCGCCCGGTGGGCGGTGTCGAACAGCGCGATGGCTTCATGCAGCGCCTCGACGCAGGTGCTGCGCCGGTCGTCGCAGGTATCGTGCGACAGTTTCTCGACATAGAGGGCGATGCGCTGGCTGAGCATGCGCTGGCGGCCGGAGATATTGACCACCGCCAGTGTGCTGTCGTGTGCCGCCACCAAGGCCTGGAAGGCACCGAGTCCCGCCACGGCCAGCATGGCGACGGCGGCCAGGGCCATCACGTAGCGGCGCGTCATCCATCCCGTTGGGCGGGTCAAAGGTAGTGTAGCGGGATGATCGGGAATTCGGCTGGAAGTGTCCGTCATGTGGTCTCTAACCTTATGGTTTCCGCCGATCTTGAGCGGATGACCGAGGGTGTGAGCAAACTTTAGTATCCTACTAGCCGGCTGTATATTATACCTTAGCTTTTCCCTCAGTTGATATGTGGTTTCTTAGGCCGTACAAAGGTACCGTCATTCTGACGGGCCGGAGCCCTGGAAATGTCCGTGGTTAGTACCATCGTATCGCCTTCTGCCATGAGCCGCCGGGGCCTGTTCCGCCGGTTGGCCCGGACCTCGACGGTGGAGGCGGTGCGCCCGCCGCATGCGGCCGGGGAAGCCGAGTTCCTGACGGTTTGCGACCGCTGCGGCGACTGCGTGGCGGCCTGCGCGAGCGGCATCATTGTCATGTCCGGCGGCTACCCGGAAGTCACTTTCTCGCACGCTGGTTGCGACCTGTGCGGCGACTGCGCGCGGGCCTGCCCGACGGCGGCCCTGGATGCCGCCCGCCCGGCCGGTGCCGCGTGGTCGCACGGCATCGCCATTGGCGACGGCTGCCTCAGCGCCCAGGGGGTGCTGTGCCGGGTGTGCGGCGAGCACTGCGAGGCCGGCGCCATCCGCTTCCGCCCGGCGGTCGGCGGCCGCAGCCGGCCCGAGCTTGATGCCGCCGCCTGCACCGGCTGCGGCGCCTGCGTGGCGCCGTGCCCGGCCGGTGCCGTCGCCGTCACTTTCGCCTGACTGGCCTTTGGAGGGGTTCGCGATCATGCGGACGGGACGCTTTGAACGCATCGACCACACCGCCGCGCCGGCGCCCGCCGGCCCGGCAGTGGTCAATATCTGCGGCGTGCTGCTGCACGCCCTGCCGCAGGCCGCCGATGCGGTGGCGGCGCGGCTGGACCACACCGTCGGCTGCGAGGTCCACGCCCGCACCGGCGACGGCCGCATCGTCGTGGTGATCGAGGACACCGCCGAGGCATCGGCCCTCGACCGCATGCGCGACTTCACGCAATGGGACGGGGTGGCGGCGTCCTCCCTCGTCTTCCACCAGTTCGAGGACGCGGAAGCCCTGGAAGGGGAGATCGAGGTATGAGCATCACCCGTCGCACGTTCGTCAAGGCCAACGCCGCCGCCGCCACGGCCGCGGCCGCCGGCATCTCGCTGCCCGCCATGACCGCCGCCGCCGCCGCTCCCGGCGCCGACGGCATCGCCTGGGACAAGGGCGTCTGCCGCTTCTGCGGCACCGGCTGCGGCGTGCTGATCGGCACCAAGGACGGCCGCGTCGTCGCCACCCAGGGCGACCCCGATGCGCCGGTCAACCGCGGCCTCAACTGCATCAAGGGCTACTTCCTGTCCAAGATCATGTACGGCAAGGACCGTCTGACGACGCCCATGCTGCGCATGAAGAACGGCCGCTTCGACAAGGAAGGCGACTTCGCCCCCATCACCTGGGACCAAGCCTTCGACATCATGGCCGAGAAGTGGAAGGCCACCCTGAAGGAAAAGGGCCCGACCGCCATCGGCATGTTCGGCTCTGGCCAGTGGACCATCTGGGAGGGCTATGCCGCCTCCAAGCTGATGAAGGCTGGCTTCCGCTCCAACAACCTGGACCCCAACGCCCGCCACTGCATGGCCTCGGCCGTCGCCGGCTTCATGCGCACCTTCGGCATCGACGAGCCGATGGGCTGCTACGACGACCTGGAGCACGCCGACGCCTTCGTGCTGTGGGGCTCCAACATGGCAGAGATGCACCCCATCCTGTGGTCGCGCCTGACCGACCGCCGCCTGACCCACGAAGGCTGCAAGGTCGCCGTGCTGTCGACCTTCGAGCATCGCTGCTATGAGCTGGCCGACCTCGGCATCCTGTTCACGCCGCAGTCGGACCTGGCGATCCTCAACTTCATCGCCAACCACATCATCCAGACCGGCCGGGTGAACGAGGCCTTCGTCAGCGCCCACACCAAGTTCAAGAAGGGCGCGACGGACATCGGCTACGGCCTGCGCCCGGAACACCCGCTGGAGCAGAAGGCCGCCAACGCCAAGACGCCCGACGCCGCCGAGGATTGCGACTTCGAGGCCTACAAGGCCCTGGTCGCCGAATACACGGTGGAAAAGGCGAGCCAGATTTCCGGCGTGCCCCAGGCGCAGCTGATCGAACTGGCGGAGCTTTATGCCGATCCGAAGGTGAAGGTGGTGTCCTACTGGACCATGGGCTTCAACCAGCACACCCGCGGCACCTGGGCCAACAACCTCGTCTACAACATTCACCTGCTGACCGGGAAGATTTCCGAGCCCGGCAACGGCCCGTTCTCGCTGACCGGCCAGCCGTCGGCCTGCGGCACGGCGCGCGAGGTGGGCACGTTCTCCCACCGCCTGCCGGCCGACATGGTGGTCGGCAATCCCGACCACCGCGCCAAGACGGAAAAGATCTGGCAACTGCCCGAAGGCACCATCCCGGACAAGCCCGGCTACCACGCCGTGCAGCAGCATCGCATGCTGAAGGACGGCAAGCTGAACTGCTACTGGGTGCAGTGCACCAACAACATGCAGGCGGCGCCGAACCTCAACGAGGAAAGCTATCCCGGCTACCGCAACCCGGCCAACTTCATCGTCGTGTCGGACCCCTACCCGACGGTGACGGCGCTGGCCGCCGACCTCATCCTGCCGACCGCCATGTGGGCGGAGAAGGAAGGCGCCTACGGCAACGCCGAACGCCGCACCCAGTTCTGGCGCCAGCAGGTGCAGGCGCCCGGCCAGGCGCGGTCGGACCTGTGGCAGCTGATGGAATTCGCCAAGCGCTTCACCATTGAAGAGGTGTGGCCGGAAGAGCTGCTGGCCAAGGCGCCGCAGTACCGCGGCAAGACCATGTTCGACGTGCTCTACGGCAACGGCAAGGTCGACGCCTACCCGCTGTCCGACCTGCCGGAAGGCCAGCTGAACGACGAAAGCCGCGCTTTCGGCTTCTACGTGCAGAAGGGCCTGTTCGAGGAATACGCCGCCTTCGGTCGCGGCAAGGCGCATGATCTCGCCGATTTCGAGCTGTATCACAAGGCACGCGGCTTGCGCTGGCCGGTGGTGGACAATCAGGAAACCCTGTGGCGCTTCCGCGAGGGCTATGACTCCTACGTCAAGGCCGGCGAGGGCGTGAACTTCTACGGCCACAAGGACGGCCGGGCGGTGATCTGGGCGCTGCCCTACGAGCCGCCGGCGGAAAGCCCGGACAAGGACTATGACCTGTGGCTGGTCACCGGCCGCGTGCTGGAACACTGGCATTCCGGCTCCATGACCCGCCGGGTGCCGGAACTGCACAAGTCGTTCCCCAACGCCGTGGTGTTCATGCACCCCGTCGACGCCCGTGACCGTGGTCTGCGGCGCGGCCAGACGGTGAAGCTGGAAACCCGTCGTGGCGAGGTGCTGACCACCGTCGAAACCCGTGGTCGCAACAAGCCGCCGCAGGGCGTGGTGTTCATCCCCTGGTTCGACGAAAGCCAGCTGGTGAACAAGCTGACCCTGGACGCCACCTGCCCGATCTCGAAAGAGACCGACTACAAGAAGGCGGCGTGCCGCGTGGTCAAGGCCTGACGGCCATCACTAGGTGACGGACGGCGCGCCCCGAAAACCGGCCGCCGTCCGCCCCCTCCGCTGAGGGGTTTGGGACGATGACATCCGACGTCAGCAAGACAGGCAAGCAGGGACCAAGCCGGCGCGACATGCTCACCGGCGCCGCCAGGGCGTGCGGCGCGGCCTGTGTCATGGCGCTCGGCCTGGCGGCGGTGGCGGGGGCGCAGAAGGGCGCCGTCGCGGCCACCGCCCTGCGTCCGCCCGGCGCCCTGCCGGAGGAGGACTTCCTGTCCGCCTGCGTGCGCTGCGGGCTGTGCGTGCGCGACTGTCCTTACGATACGCTGGTGCTGTCGGGCCTCGGCGGACCGGCGCCGGTCGGCACCCCCTACTTCCACGCCCGCGCGGTGCCGTGCGAGATGTGCGAGGACATTCCCTGCGTGGCGGCCTGTCCGACCGGCGCCCTCGACCCGGCGCTGACCGACATCGACGACGCCCGCATGGGCACGGCGGTGCTGATCGGCCGCGACACCTGCCTTAATCTGCTCGGTCTGCGCTGCGACGTCTGTTACCGCGTCTGTCCGCTCATCGACCAGGCGATCCGGCTGGAGATGCGCCCCAACACCCGCACAGGCAAGCATGCGGTGTTCGAGCCGGTGGTCGATCCCGCCGTCTGCACCGGCTGCGGCAAGTGCGAACAGGCCTGCGTGCTGCCCGACGAGGCCGCCATCAAGGTCTTCCCCACCGCCCAGGCGCGCGCCAGCTCGGCCGAGCACTACCGCCTCGGCTGGGAGGAAAAGCGCAAGCAGGGCGAGGCGCTGATCCAGGACACCATCGACCTGCCGGACCGTGGCTATGACCCGGTCACCGTCCTGCCGACGGAAGACGGCGGTCTGAAAGGGTTTAAGCCATGACCGCCCAGGCTCCCCGCATCGTCGTCGGCAAGGATGCCCCGGCCGTGCTCGCCGTCGCCGCCAAGGGGCGGCTGGCGGCCTATAAGTGGCTGATCCTGCGCCGCCTGAGCCAGCTTGCCGCCCTCGGCCTGTTCCTTTCCGGCCCGCTGGTCGGCGTGTGGGTGATGAAGGGCACGCTGGCGTCGAGCAGCCTGTTCGGCGTCGTGCCCTTTACCGATCCGCTGGTGTTCGTGCAGTCCCTGGCCACCGGCCACAGCCTCGCCGCCACCGCCTGGATCGGCGCCGCCCTGCTGGTGGCGGTCTATGCCGTGGTCGGCGGCCGCGCCTTCTGTTCCTGGGTGTGTCCGGTCAACGTCCTGACCGATGCCGCCCACCGCGCCCGCGTCCGCCTCGGCCTCAAGAGCGGGGTGGCGATCAGCCGCAACGCCCGCTGGTGGGTGCTGGCGGCGGCGGTGGTGGTTTCCGCCCTCACCGGCGTCATCGCCTGGGAGGCGGTGAACCCGGTCACCCTGCTGCACCGCGAGCTGGTGTTCGGCATCGTCTTCGCCGGTTCGCTGGCGTGGACGCTGGTGCTCGGCATCGTGCTGTTCGACATCTTCGTCGCCAACCGCGGCTGGTGCGGCCACCTGTGCCCCATGGGCGCCGCCTACGGCCTGATCGGGCGCCTCAGCCTGACCCGCGTTTCGGCCCGCAACCGCGCCGCCTGCGACCAGTGCCTGGCCTGCTACCTCGTCTGTCCGGAGCCGCAGGTGCTGACCCCGGCGCTGAAGGGCGGAGCCGCCGCCACGCCCGTCATCACCGCTGGCGAATGCACCAACTGCGGCCGCTGCATCGACGTCTGCCACCGCCATGTCTTCGCCTTCACCCATCGCTTCGACCGCTCGACGGCCGCCGCCCCCGCTGCTGCGCCCGAGCCGTCCGCCCACGCTTCACAGGGGAGTGTCTGAGATGCGCACCATCACCAAGGCCATCGCCGCGGCGTGCTTCGCCCTGGCGGCCGCCACCGCCGCCGTTCCGGCCGTCGCCGCCGACGTCGTGACGCTGCGCGGCACCGTCGAGATCGACGAACTGGATGCCAAGCCGGAACTCTACGGCGTCACCGAGGGCAAGGCCTTCGGCCGCGCCTACCGGCAGCAGCCGCCGCTGATTCCGCACCGCATCGACAAGTATGAAGTCGACCTGAAGACCAACCAGTGCCTGAGCTGCCACGACTGGCCCTTCAACACCGAATTTGGCGCGCCGAAGGTGTCGGAGACCCATTACGTGGACCGCGCCGGCAACCGCCTCGACAACGTCGCCCGCACCCGCTGGTTCTGCACCCAGTGCCATGTGCCGCAGATGGACGCGCCCGAACTGGTCAACAACACCTTCGAGCCGGCCCGCTGAGGCCAGCTCCCGGACTTGAGGAGGGACCTGCCATGTCCACCGAGCAGGAAAAGCGGCCGACCATCATCAAGCGCCTGTGGCGCTGGTTCTGGGGCCCGGCCGGCGCGCTGTCGCTGGGGGTGCTGCTGATCGGCGGCTTCATCGCCGGCGTCGTCTTCTGGGGCGGCTTCAACACCGCCATGGAGATGACCAACACCGAAACCTTCTGCATCTCGTGCCACGAGATGGAGAACAACGTCTATGCCGAGTACGCCGGCTCGGTGCATGACACCAATGCCTCGGGCGTGCGCGCCACTTGCCCCGACTGCCATGTCCCGAAGGACTGGAACCACAAGATGGTCCGCAAGATCCAGGCGTCGAACGAGGTGCTGCACAAGGTGCTTGGCACCATCGACACCCCGGAGAAGTTCGAGGAGCAGCGGCTGCGCATGGCGCAAAGGGTGTGGACAACCATGAAGAACACCGACAGCCGCGAGTGCCGCAACTGCCACAACTTCACCGCCATGGACGTCACACTGCAAAACAAGCGGGCGCGTGACAACCACCTGCGGGCCCAGGATGACGGCCTGACCTGCATCGACTGTCACAAGGGCATCGCCCACGAACTGCCCAAGGGCGCCTATGGCATCGACCCCGAGATGGTGAAGGCCCACCCGGCGCCGCTGCCCATGCCGGCGGCTGATCCCAAGGGCTGACCGCCTCCACCGGTGGCGACCGCTCCCCTGTCTCTCCTTTGCGGTCGCCCCGTGCGGCCGCCGGGTCTGACCCTCCTCGGACCCGGCGGCCCCTTCCTCTCCCGGAGTTCCGGCCCATGTCCTGCCTCACCGACGCCCTCGGCCGCCGCATCACCTACCTGCGCCTGTCGGTGACGGAGCGCTGCGACTTCCGATGCACCTATTGCATCGCCGAGGACCAGCAGTTCGCCCCCCGCGCCGACGTGCTATCGCTGGAGGAACTGGCCCGGCTGGTGGACGTCTTCCTCGACCTGGGGGTGGAGACGGTGCGTCTGACCGGCGGCGAGCCGCTCACCCGCAAGGGGCTGCCGGTGCTGCTGGACCACCTCGGCCGCCGCCGCGCCCAGGGCCGCCTGCGCGAACTGACCCTGACCACCAACGGCAGCCGTCTGGAAGCCTTCGTGCCCGCCCTGGCGGCGGCGGGGGTGGAGCGGGTGAACGTGTCGGTCGACACCGTGGACCCGGACCTGTTCGCCCACATCACCCGCCGCGGCAGCCTCGCCGCCGTGCAGGCCGGCATCGACGCGGCGGTGCGGGCGGGCCTGCGGGTGAAGCTCAATTGCGTGGTGCAGAAGGGCGTCAACGACGGGCCGGAGCACCTGGACGCCCTGCTGCGCCATGCCGGCGCCCGTGGCCAGGACCTCACCTTCATCGAGGTGATGCCCATGGGTCCGGCGGCTTTCGACTTCGCCCGCCACTACCGCCCCCTGGCGGAGGTGCGCGCCGATCTGGCCGGCCGCTGGACGCTGGTGCGCGAAGGCTTCCGCACCGCCGGCCCGTCGCGCTACTGGCGCTGCGTGGAGACCGGCGGCCGCATCGGCTTCATCGCCGCGACGTCAAACTGCTTCTGCGCCGGCTGCAACCGGGTCCGCGTGACCTCCGACGGCACCCTCTACCCCTGCCTCGGCGACGAGCGCGCCGTGCCCTTGCGCGCCCTGCTGCGCGACGACCCGAGCGGGGAGGCGGTACGGGCGGCGGTGGCGGCGGCCATCACGACAAAACCCGACGGCCACCACTTCACCCCCGCCGGCGGCCCGACCGACGTGGCACGTGGAATGAACGCGACGGGCGGGTGAGGGGGGAGTAGGTTAGCCACCAAGACACCAAGTACACCAAGGAGGCAGTGCCGTCTGAGACGGCGGGGTCAGCATCCTGCCGGCAGATTCTGGTAATGCGGGCTTCGCCCGCAGGAATCACCGATTAGCCAATGACAAGAGGCTGCGGCCATCCTGCCGCAGCCTCTTAGTGTACTTGGTGCCTTGGTGGCTAAAAAACTCACTCCGCCGCCAGCCGCGGCGCCTCCGCCGGGAGGTCTTCCGGCCGGGCGTAGGTGCGGCCGAAGCGGTTGTTCAGGAAGTCGCCCAGGCGGATGTCCTCCTGCCGCACGAAGCCCTGCTGCGGCAGGTGGCCGTTCGCCAGCAGGTCGAGCACGGCGCAGATGCCGGCGGCAGTGGTCGCCTGGATGCCCGAGTACAGCTTGCCGTCGATCTCGCGGCCATAGACCTTGTGGGCGTAGCTTTCCTGCATCAGCCGGCCCTGCTTCCAGCCCGAGACGGTGACGAAGATCAGGATCACGTCCTGCATGGTCGCCGGGATGGCGTTTTCCAGGATGTCCTTCAGCACGTCGCGGCGGCTGGCGAGGTTGAGATCCTGCAGCAGCGCCTTCATCAGGTCGCGGTGGCCGGGATAGCGCACCGACTTGTAGTTCATGGTGCGCACCTTGCCGGCCAGCGTCTCGCACAGGGTGCCGAGCCCGCCGGAGGTGTTGAAGGCCTCGTAGCGCACGCCGTCGAGGCTGAATTCCTCCCGCTCTTCCAGGGCCGGAACGGCGGTCAGGCGGCCGTTGACGATGGCTTCGCAGGGCTCGATGTACTCGTTGATGACGCCGTCGGTCGACCACGTCAGGTTATAGTTGAGCGCGTTGCTGGGATAGAGCGGCAGGGCGCCGACGCGCATGCCGACCGTATCCAGCCGCTCGAACCGCTGCGCCAGGTCGTGGGCGACGATGGAGATGAAGCCCGGCGCCAGGCCGCACTGGGGGATGAAAGCGGTGGCGGCGTCCTTGGCGAAGCCCTTCACCGCCTTGGTGGAGGCGACATCCTCGGTGAGGTCGAGGTAATGCACGCCGGCGGCGCGGGCGGCTTCCGCCACCTTCACGGTCAGGTCGAAGGGCAGGGCGGACAGCACCGCGAAGCGGCCGCGCATGGCCGCCGTCAGCGCCGCCACGTCGGACGCATCAAGCACCAGCGTCTTCACCCCCGCCGTCTTCGGCAGGCGGTCCAGCGCCGCCTGCGAGCGGTCGGCGACGGTGACGGCGTAATCGCCGGTCAGCGCCAGGAAGTCGCAGATGGTCTCGCCGATCTTGCCGCCGCCGAGTACGAGAATGTCGCGCATGAGAACTCTCCCAGATCGAGTGAAGCCGAGCGTCCTTGTCGGACTCTTAGATCCAGTGTGACGGTCAGCGCTGTCGATTTGAAGCGGCGGTTCTGCCAGAATGGCGGGAGTTTGCAGTCAAAGTGACGGAAGGTTCGGCGAAATGATGGATGACCTCGACCGGCGGCTGCTGGAGTGCCTGCGCCTGGACGCCCGCGAGAGCACGGCGGCCCTGGCCCGCACGCTGCGGCTGTCGCGCTCCACCGTGCAGGCGCGGTTGCGGCGGCTGGAGGAAACCGGCGTCATCGCCGGCTATACGGTGCGGCTGGCGGAGGACGTGTCGGCGCGGCTGATCCGCGCCCACGTCATGTTGAGCGTCAGCCCCAAGCTGGCGGCCGGGGTCGTCCATGCCCTGCGCAAGATGGAGGGGGTGCGGGCGCTGCATACCATCAGCGGCGCCTATGACATGATCGCCATCGCCGTGGCCGAGACCATGGAGGCCATGGACGCCCTCATCGACCGCATCGGCGCGGTGGAGGGGGTGGAGCGCACCACCACCTCCATCCTCATGACCACCAAGTTCGAGCGATGAAAGCGATCAAAAGTCGCCGGATTTTCGGCGTGATATTGAGAATGGTTCGCAATACCTTGGGGTCATCGCAACACAGCCACCCGAGCCAGGGAGCGGACCATGAAGAGCCTGACCAAGACCGTCACTTTCGCCATCGTGCACTTCACGGTCGCCTTCACGGTGGCCTACCTGCTGACCGGCAGCATCGCCATTTCCAGCGCCGTGGCGCTGGTGGAACCGGCGGTCAACACCGTCGCCTTCTACGTCCACGAACGGGCGTGGGAGATGGTGGAGAAGGCCAAGCGGTGGGGCGGGATGGCCGCCGCCTGACCCCGCCGCCGACGGTTGTCGGGCGGCGTGACCTGCGGCGCGTTGGTTGCGGATCAGGGGGCGGCCTCTCACCTTCTGGCTGAGGCATCAAGGGTGGTACGCCGCGGCGCATGCCGGTAGACTCCGCCCAAGACGCCCTTCTTGAAGACGGCAGGCAGGAGAGACCGCCCATGATCCGCACCGCCCGCACGCTTCTCGGCGCCGCTTTGGCCGCCGTGATCGCCGCCGCGCCCTTGGCCGCCGGGGCCGCCGAGCGCATCACCGTCGCCTCCAAGATCGACACCGAGGGCGCGCTGCTCGGCAATATGATCGTGCAGGCGCTGGAGGCCGCCGGCTTCCAGGTGGAGAACAAGCTGCAGCTGGGCCCGACCAACATCGTGCGCGGCGCCCTGCTGGCCGGCGAGATCGACCTTTACCCCGAATACACCGGCAACGGCGCCTTCTTCACCAAGACCGACGACGATCCGGCGTGGAAGGACGCCGCCGCCGGCTACGAGAAGATCCGCCGGATGGACCTGGAGCAGAACGCCCTGGTCTGGCTGCCGCCGGCGCGGGCCAACAACACCTGGGCCATCGCCGTGCGGGCCGATGTGGCGCGGGAACACAGCCTCGCCACCATGGCCGACTTCGGCGCCTGGGTGAAGGGCGGCGGCGAGGTGCGGCTGGCCGCCTCGGCCGAGTTCGTCGAGAGCTCGGCGGCGCTGCCCGCCTTCCAGCAGGCTTACGGCTTCGCGCTGTCGCAGGGTCAGTTGCTGGTGCTGTCGGGCGGCAATACCGCCGCCACCATCCGCGCCGCCGCCGAACGGACCAGCGGCACCAACGCCGCCATGGTCTACGGCACCGACGGCGCCATCGTCGCCGCCGAGCTGGTGGTGATGGACGATCCCGAGGGGGTGCAGATGGTCTACGAGCCGGCGCCGGTGGTGCGCAAGGCGGTGCTCGACGCCCATCCGCAGATCGCCGAGGCGCTGGCGCCCATCTTCGCCGCCCTCGACCGCGAGACGCTGCAGGAGCTGAACGGCCGCATCCAGGTGGACGGCCTGCCGGCCCGCCAGGTGGCACGGGAGTGGCTGGACAGCCGCGGCCTCGCCGGCACCGCCAACTGAGCCGGCCGGTTTTGAGCGGTTCTTCCATGGATGCCACCCGGAACATCGGCGGAGCGGCCGACGGTCGCCGCCGCTGGGTGGCCGACCGGGTGCTGCTGACCCTGTGGATCGCCGGAGCGGCGGCGGCGCTGCTGCTGCCCTTCGCCGGCCTCGCC
>JAEWWF010000224.1 GCA_023396465.1 Pseudomonadota bacterium | reverse complement strand
GGGGGCGCCGGGCGCCGGGGCGCCCGCCGCCGGACCCTCAGCCGGTGGCCATCACCACCGCCCGCTTGGCCATAAGCGTCACCAGATGGGCGCGGTAGTCGGCGCCGGCGTGGATGTCGGCGTTCAGGCCGTCCGGCGAGACGGTGATGCCGGCCAGGGCGTCGGGGCTGAAGTTGCCCGCCAGCGCCTGTTCCATCTCGGCCACCCGGAACACCGACGGCCCGGCGCCGGTGACGGCGACGCGCACCCCGGCGGCGGTCTGAACCACCATCACCCCCACCACCGCATAGCGCGAGGCGGGATGGCGGAACTTGGCGTAGCCGGCCCGCTGCGGCACCGGGAAGCGCACGGCGGTGACGATCTCGCCCGGCTCCAGGGCGGTTTCGAACATGCCGGTGAAGAAGTCGTCGGCGGCAATCTCGCGGCTGCTGGTGACGACGGTGGCGTTCAGCCCGACCACGGCGGCGGGGTAGTCCGCCGCCGGGTCGGCATTGGCAATGGAGCCGCCGAGGGTGCCGCGGTTGCGCACCTGGGCATCGCCGATGTGGCGGGCGAGGTAGGCCAGGGCCGGGATACGGTCGCGCACCGTGGTGTCATAGGCGACGTCGGCATGGGGCGTCATGGCGCCGACGACGATGCTGTCGCCCTCCGCCCGCACGCCTTGCAGCTCGGGGATGTCGCGCAGGTCCACCAGGGTGCTCGGCATGGCCAGGCGCTGCTTGAGGGTGGGGATCAGCGTCATGCCGCCGGCCACCACCTTGGCATCGGGGTCGGCCGCCAGCGCCGTTGCGACGGCGGAGATGGAGGTCGGGTGCTGGTACTCGAAGCTGTACATGGTTCAAGTCCTCCCCTTTGTTATTCAGCCGCCAGCGGGGCAGCCTGTTTGTCGCGCAGGGTCCGCCACACCCGTTCGGGCGAGGCCGGCATGTCCATGTGCGCGATGTCGAGGGCGTCGCAGACCGCGTTCATGACGCAGGCGGCGCCGCCGATGGTGCCCGCCTCGCCGCAGCCCTTCACGCCAAGGGCGTTGGTGGTGCAGAGCACTTCGTTGGTCTTGACCTCGAAGCTCGGCACGTCGTCGGCGCGCGGCATGGCGTAATCCATGAACGATCCGGTCAGCAGCTGGCCAGAGTCCTCGTCATAGACGCAGTTCTCCAGCAGCGCCTGGCCGATGCCCTGCACCAGCCCGCCGTGGACCTGGCCTTCGACGATCATCGGGTTGATGACCCGCCCGAAGTCGTCCACCGCCACGAAGCGCAGGATCTTTGTCACGCCCGTCTCGGGGTCGACCTCCACCTCGCAGATCTGGGTGCCGTTGGGGAAGGTGAAGTTCTTGGGGTCGTAGAAGGCCTGCTCGTCCAGGCCCGGCTCCAGCTCGTCCAGCGGATAGTTGTGGGGCACGTAGGCGGCACCGGCGATTTCCGCGATGCCGATGGTCTTGTCGGTGCCGGCGACGCGGAAGGTGCCGTCGGCGAACTCGATGTCGTCGGCGCTGGCCTCCAGCAGGTGGGCGGCGATCTTCTTCGACTTGGCGATCACCTTGTCGATGGCCTTCATCATTGCCATGCCGCCGACCGCCAGCGACCGCGAGCCGTAGGTGCCCATGCCGAAGGGGGTGCGGGCGCTGTCGCCGTGGACGATCTCCACCTTGTCCATGGGCACGCCGAGGCGTTCAGAGACGATCTGGGCGAAGGTGGTCTCGTGGCCCTGGCCGTGGCTGTGGACGCCGACCATGACCGAGACCGAGCCGGTGGGGTGGAACCGCACCTCCGCCGAATCATACAGCCCGGCGCGGGCGCCCAGGGCGCCGGCGACGTTGGACGGGGCGATGCCGCAGGCTTCGATGTAGCTGGCGAAGCCGATGCCGCGCAGCTTGCCGCGGGCCGCCGATTCGGCGCGGCGGGCGGGGAAGCCGGCGTAGTCGATCATCGCCAGCGCGTCGTCCAGATTGCGGGCGAAATCGCCGCTGTCGTATTGCAGGCCGACGGGGGTGTCGTAGGGCATCATCTCCGGGGTGATGAAGTTGCGGCGGCGCAGCTCGGCCCGGTCGATGCCGGTTTCCCGCGCCGCCACGTCGACGATGCGCTCGATCAGATAGCAGGCTTCCGGCCGCCCGGCGCCGCGATAGGCATCCACCGGCACGGTGTTGGTGAACACCGCCTTCACCTCGGCATAGATCGCCGGCGTCTTGTACTGGCCGGACAGCAGGGTGGCGTAGAGGATGGTCGGGATGCACGACGAGAAGGTGGACAGATAGGCGCCCATGTTGGCGATGGTGTTCACCCGCAGGCCGAGGAAGATGCCCTGCTCGTCCAGCGCCAGGTCCACATGGGTCACGTGGTCGCGGCCGTGGGCGTCGGACTGGAAGCTCTCGCCCCGCTCCGCCGTCCACTTGACCGGCCGGCCGAGCTTGCGGGCGGCGAAGACGACAATGACTTCCTCGGCATAGTGGTAGATCTTCGAGCCGAAGCCGCCGCCGACATCGGGCGCCACCACCCGCACCTTGTGCTCCGGCAGACCCATGGTGAAGCCGCACAGCAGCAGGCGGATGAGCTGCGGGTTCTGGCTGGTGGTGGTGAGGGTGTATTCCTCGCTGCCACGGTCGTACTCGCCGATGGCGGCGCGCGGCTCCATGGCGTTGGGGATCAGCCGGTTGTTGACGAGGTCCAGCGTCGTCACATGGGCGGCGCGGGCGAAAGCCGCGTCGGTCTTGGCCTTGTCGCCCCATTCCCAGTCGTAGCAGACGTTGTCCGGCGCCTCGTCATGCACCGGCGCCCCGGTTGCTCCGGCCGCCGTGGCGGTGGCGACGGTGGCCGGCAGCTCGTCGTATTCGACGTCGATCAGTTCGGCGGCGTCCTTGGCCTGGGCGAGCGTTTCCGCCACCACCACCGCCACCTGGTCGCCGACATGGCGCACCTTGTCCACCGCCAGCGGCGGGTGGGGCGGCTCCTTCATCGCCATGCCGTCCTTGCTCTTGATGAGCCAGCCGCAGGGCAGCGAGCCTATGCCGGCCGCCTTCATCTCGGCGCCGGTGATGACGGTGTGGACACCGGGGGCCTGTTCCGCCTCGGTGGTGTCGATGGAGACGATGGTGGCGTGGGCGTGCGGGCTGCGCAGGATGTAGGCGTACAGTTGGCCCGGTTTGTTCATGTCGTCGGTGTAGCGGCCGCGCCCGGTGAGGAAGCGGTAATCCTCGACGCGCTTGACCGAGGCGCCGATGCCGGTGGACTTGGCGGGATTCTGAACGGCGGTCATGGCGGCGGCTCCCTTACTCGGCGGCCTGCTGGGCGGGCGATTGCATGGTGGCGAGGCCGGTCTTCACCGCCTTGACGATGTTGTGGTAGCCGGTGCAGCGACAGATGTTGCCCTCCAGCCACTCGCGGATTTCCTCCTCGTCGGCGGCGGGGTTGACGCGCGCCAGATCGGTGGCGCTCATGACCATGCCGGGGGTACAGAAGCCGCATTGCAGGCCATGGTGTTCCTTGAAGGCCGCCTGCATGGGGTGCAGGGTGCCATCGGCGGCGGCCAGTCCCTCGATGGTGATGATCTCGGCGCCGTCCACCTGGGCCGCCAGCAGGGTGCAGCTTTTCACCGACCGGCCGTTGACGTGCACCGTGCAGGCGCCGCACTGGCTGGTGTCGCAACCGACGTGGGTGCCGGTGAGGCCGAGGGTCTGGCGCAGCACGTCGGCCAGCAGGGCGTTGGCCTCCACGGCCACCGTCACGGGTTTTCCATTCACGGTCATCGAAACGCTGAGAGCCATCTGTGATTTCCTCCCTGTGGCGCCGGGGCGCCCGATTGGTTGTTGTGATTGCTCGCGGCTTGGGATGAGGCAGAAGGGGGCTGGGGTGGGGCGGTCAGCCTCCCGCCAGCAGAATGATGAGGACGATCACCACCACGGCACCGCCGGCCCACCACATCCAGGTATTGCCGCTGGAGGCGGGGGCGGTGCTGCGGGCGGCGGTGGCGGCGGCGGCGGCACGGGCGGCCGCCGGGTCCTGCGGGTGGGCGGTGGCGGCTTCGGCGCCGGTGCGC
>JAEWWF010000211.1 GCA_023396465.1 Pseudomonadota bacterium | reverse complement strand
GCCGAGCAGCTCGTCGGCGGTGGGGGCCGGCTGGCCGGGGCGGCCACCGCCGGGGGCGACCAGCCCGAGCGGCAGCGGCACCGCCGGGCGCATGGCCGCCTGCGGCTTGGCGGCCGACGGAACGGCGACCAGCGGATGGGGCGCGACCGGCTTGCCCGACATGAAACACTCCCAGCGTCTTGAGGACCGGGCGTGATTATCACGACTCCCGCCGCCAGGGGCAACGGCCAGGAATTTGTGGTCTTCCGGGGAGGCTGCGCGCGGAGGCCGCGCCTCTATCGGCCCGCCGAGACTGGGTCCGAGGCGGCGGCGATCATGGCGGCGTGGCAGCGGGTCAGCGCCTCGTCGTCACCCGAGACCTTCATGAGCATGAGCGCCCCCTGGCTGCGGGCAACGAAATCCCGCCCCAGCCGCTGGGCTTCGATGGCCCCGTGGCGGGGGTCGAGGGGGGCCGCGATGGCCGTGGCCCAGTCGTCGAACCATGCCCGCAGACGGGCGGCGAAGCGCTCGTCGCTGGCCCCCAGTTCGAGGGCGAAGCTGCCCATCAGGCAGGCCCCATCCCGGGCGAGGAAATACGCCGCCACCGCATCCGTCAGGGCGGTCATGCGGTCCTCCGGTGTTCCGGGACCGTAGGCACGGGCGAAGATATCGGCGCGGAAGCGGCTGTGGATGTCGTCCAGCACCGCCAGCGCCAGATCGTCCTTGCTGGGGAAGTGATGGTAGAGGCTGCCTTTGAGGATGCCACAGGCGGCGGCCAGATCGGCCATGGAGGTGGCATGGAAGCCCCGGCGTTGGAACACCGTGGCCGCCCGCGCGATGACGTCGCCGCGCGTCAGGCGCATGACCGCCTCCCTCCACCATCCCTACCGATCGTTCGGGAGGTGGTAGCATGTCCGCGCGCGGGACGGCAATGGTGGCCGGCGGCCGGGATGCGGTCGGGGCCGATGCGGACGGCGGTTGCCCTATGGCGGCGGGCGGGCTGGTAGGTTAGGCTATCCCCCATGAACCAGACACACCGTGACATTCCGGCCCCTCTCCAGGGCGCTGCTGGGGCTTCGCCGACCGCCGATCCGGCGTGCCGGCTGTCCGTTCCCGGTGTTCTCACCGTCGAAGCACCGGATCGTCAGGCACTGCCGATGGTGTTCGCCTCACCCCATTCCGGCCGGATGTACCCGGACGACCTGCTGGCGGCCTCGTTGCTGGATGCCAACGGGCTGCGGCGGTCCGAGGATTGTTTCGTCGACGAGCTGTTCGCCGATGTGCCGGCCCTGGGCGCCCCCCTGCTGAAAGCGCTGTTCCCGCGCGCTTACCTCGACCCCAACCGCGAGCCCTACGAACTGGACCCGGCCATGTTCGCCGAGCCTCTGCCGGCCCACGTCAACACCACCTCGGCGCGGGTGGCGGCGGGGCTGGGCACCATCGCGCGGGTGGTGGCGAGCGGCGCCGAGATTTACGCCCGCAAGCTGTCCTTCGCCGAAGCCGAGCAGCGGGTGCAGAGGCTTTATCGCCCCTATCACGCCACCCTGCGGCGGCTGGTGGAAGAGACGGTGGCGCAGTTCGGATTCTGTCTGCTGATCGACTGCCATTCCATGCCCTCCGCCAGCGGCGACGGCCGCACGCCGCCGCCCGACATGGTCCTGGGCGACTGCTTCGGAATCTCCTGCGCCCGCGTGGTGACGGCGGCGGCGGAAGAGCAACTGGCCGATCTTGGCTATTCGGTCACCCGCAATGCTCCCTACGCCGGCGGCTACACCACCCGCCACTATGGCCGGCCGGAGCACGGTGTTCATACCATGCAGATCGAGATCAACCGGCGCCTCTACATGGACGAGGAAACCTTCGGCCGCCGCCCCGGCCTTGGTCGCCTGCGGGCCGACCTGAAGATCCTGGTCGAGACGCTGGCCGATCTGCCCCATCGGCATCTGCTGCCGTCGCGCCATCGGTCGTGACGGCAGAAGATGCCGCGTCGGGCCGGACCTTCGCGTGGGCCGGTGTCAGTCCCGCAGGGCATCGCGGGCGAGCAGGCAGGCACCGATCACGGCGGCTCTGGCGCCATGCGGGGATGGTTCCGGCACCGGCGCCGTCGCGCCGGGGCGGACGAGGGTTTGGGCATGGTCGGCGATCCTGTCCGCCAGTCCCGGCACCGCCGCCGTCATGCCGCCGCCGAGGGTGATCCGCATCGGGCCGAGGATTTCGCTCAGGGTCGTCAGGGCCACCGCCAGGGCGAAGGCCGCATGGTCAAGGGCATCGCGGGCGGCGGCATCGCCATCGGCGGCGCGGGTGACCACCGATGCCAGGTCGTCGGGTGGCGGGCCACCCGCCGCCGCGGCGGCATGCCGCACCGCCAGCGCCGAGGCATGGGCTTGCAGGCAGCCGCGCCGTCCACAGGTGCAGGGACGTCCGCCGGGGACGACGATCATGTGGCCGAACTCCGTCCCGACGCCGCCGGGCGGCAGGTAGAGCCTGCCCCCCAGCACCAGCCCGCCGCCGACGCCGGTGCCGAGGGCGAGATGCAGGAGGGTGCTTTTCCCAAGGCTGCGGGCATCGGCCAAGGCCGCCGCACAGCCGTCATCGGCGGCGACGACGGGGGCCGCTGTCATGGCTGTCAGCCGGTCGAGCAGGGCAAGCCCTTCCCACCGCGGCCGGTTGGGCCAGCGGCTCACCCGGCCAGC
>JAEWWF010000210.1 GCA_023396465.1 Pseudomonadota bacterium | reverse complement strand
CGCCTATCCCGCCGCCGTGACCACCGAGGAGCATGACCGATGCACTGGCTGACCCTTGCCACCGCCATTGTCTTCGAGGTGGCAGGCACCACCAGCATGAAGCTGTCGGATGGGTTCACCAAACTGTGGCCGTCGGTGGCGATCTTCGTCTGCTACGCCGTCGCCTTCACCATGCTGACCCTCACCCTGCGCACCATGGGCGTCGGCATGGCCTATGCCATCTGGTCCGGGGTCGGAACGGTTGCCACCGCCATCATCGGCTACACCCTGTTCAACGAACCGATGAGCGCCATGAAGATCGCCTGCATCGGCCTCGTCACCCTGGGCGTCGTCGGCCTCATGCTGGCCGACTGACGACGGCCACCGGCAGAACCCGGGCGGTCGCGGCGGGGGCGACCGCCGGCGCCTGCCAGGACGGTCCGCCGCCGGTGACGCGGGCGAGGAAGCGCAGGATGTCGGGCCCCGCCACCTCGATGCGCTCGACGCTGTCATGGTCGCAGCGGGTGTAGACGATCAGCTCGCAGTCCTCGTCGCTGCGGCGGTTGCCGTGGATGACGTAGGCATCGGCCACCGGCACCATGCGGTCGTCCTCGCCGTGCAGCAGCAGCACCGGGCAGAGGGCGCGGCGGATGGTGTTCTTCGGCGCCACGTCGCGGAAGCGCCGGCCAATGCGCCATTCCACATAGCGGTTGACCAGCCAGCCGAGCGGCCGGTACGGCACCCGCACCCGTTCCATGAACCGGCGCATGATCTTCTCGGGGTCGGCGAAGGCGGAGACGGAAACCGCCCCCACCAGATCCGACCGGCGCGAGGCGGTGAGCAGCGCCGCACCGGCGCCGACCGAATGGCCGAACACGGCGATGCGGTCACGGTCCACCTCCGCCCGCCGGCGCAGCCAGTCGACGCCAATGGACAGGTCTTCGGCGAAGCGCGGCATGCTGGCGAAGGTATCCTGGGCGCTGTCGCCGTGGCAGCGGCTGTCGATCAGCAGCAGGGCATAACCGGCGGTATGCAGCGGCGCCACCACCGGCAGCAGTTGCGACCGGTTGGAGCCCCAGCCGTGCATCACCGCCACCGCCGGCGCCGGCCGCGTCACCGCCAGCGGTGGCGGGATGTACCATGCCGCCAGCGACTTGCCGTTGACCGCCTCCAGCGTCACATCCTCGCTCGGCAGGCCGATATCGGCTGGATGCACCGTATTGGGCTCCCGCTTGGGGCGGAAGCCGACGTCGATGACCAGGAAGACGGCCAGCACCAGCACGGTCGGCAGCACCACCGCAAGCGTCCAGGTCAGCCAGGGGTCCATGAGGGAAGGGCTCCTTCGGCGCCGTCAGGCGGGGCAGCCGCCGGCCCGCAGCACCTGCTCGCGCAGGGCCCGCAGGTGGCGGTCGGGAATGCCGAGCTGGTCGAGATGCTCGACCGTCGACAGCAGATAGTCGGCGCAACTGCCAAGCCGGCCGGTGGCGCGGGCGATCACCGCCGCCGCTTCCGCCAGACCAAGCCGGCCGGCATAGCGGGACGCTTGGCGGTTGATGGTGAAGGCGATGGCGCGCACCTCGCCGGTCTCGGTCCGCACCCGGACCCAGCGCGGCAGATAGCCGTCGGAGACCATTTCACGCCGCCAGACGATGTCCAGTTCCTCCCACGCCTCCGCCGCCCGCACCCGGAAGGCGACGCCGCGACAGGTGCCGCCGCGGTCGAGGCCAAGCACCAGCCCCGGATCCTCCGGCGTGCCGCGTCCAAGCGGGGTCCACAGGCAGAACCGGCGGTGCCAGCCGTGCAGGGTGCCGAGGCGGTGCTCGGCGTAATGGAAGGCCGGGTTCCAGATCAGCGAGCCATAGCCGAACACCCACACATCGCCCGTCGGCACCCGCCGGCCGCCCAGCATGGCGAGGATGGAGGCATGGCGTTCGTCCTCGGTGGTCAGGCGGATGGGGCAGCCGCCGTCCTCGATCATCTGTTGCAGGACGCCGGCACGGATGCTGTCGCGGGTCAGGGACAAGGCATGTCACCTCGGAAACGGGCTCGTCACCCCATACCATAATCATGTCGGCGCCGGGACGGAACCGGGCGCCGCCTGGCCCCTCGCGAAGTGGCTCTGGCCGTTGTGGGGGCCGCCGTGGTTAAGTGTCGCGCAACAATCACCGTCCGTCCAAGGCTGCCGGCGAAAGGCTTTCCCTCCCATGACCGTCCTGCCCGAGAGCGCCTCCACGCCGCTCCGCACGGTGATCGTGCGTGTGTTCCTGCCCTTCGCGCTCGGCTATTTCCTGTCCTACCTGTACCGCAGCGTCAATGCCGTCATCTCCCCCTATCTGCGCGCCGACGTGGGGTTGGAGGCGGCCGATCTGGGTCTGCTGACCAGCGCCTACTTCCTCGCCTTCGCCCTCGCCCAACTGCCCATCGGGGTGGCGCTGGACCGCATGGGGCCGCGGCTGGTGGAAGCCTTCCTGCTGCTGTTCGCCACCGCCGGGGCGGTGCTGTTCGCCATCGGCGAGGACACCACCACCCTGGTCATCGGCCGTGCCCTCATCGGCCTTGGCGTCGCCGCCTGCCTGATGTCGGCGCTCAAATCGATGACGCAATGGTTCCCGCTGGACAAGCTGCCGCTGGTCAACGGCATCGTCGTCGCCTCCGGCGGCCTCGGCGCCTTGGCGGCCACTGCTCCGACCGAGCTGATCGTCGATTGGGTCGGCTGGCGGCCGGTGTTCTGGGGCCTGGCGGCGGCGACGCTGCTGTGCGCCGTCATCCTGCTGCTGGTGGTGCCGGAGAAGAAACGGGCCGGCAGCCACGAGAGCCTGGGGGCCAGCCTGCGCACCCTCGGCACCATCTTCCGCAGCCGCGCTTTCTGGCGCATCGCCCCCGCCGTCGCCATGAACCAGGGCGGCTTCATGGCCATTCAGGGTCTGTGGGCCGGCCCGTGGCTGCGCGACGTCGCCGGGATGAGCAAGCCGCAGGCGGCCACCGTGCTGCTGCTGACCGCCGCCGCCATGGTGGGGGGGCAACTCGGCCTGGGCTTCATCGCCGAGCGGCTGGGGCGGGTCGGCGTGAAGGGCCTGACGGTGTTCGCCTGGGGCATGGGCGCCTTCATCCTGTCCGAAGTGCTGCTGGCCGCCGGTTGGGTGGAGGCGGCGGTGCCGCTGTGGATCATCTTCGGCTTTTTCGGCACCGTCGGCATCCTGTGCTACGCCATCCTGTCACAGCAGTTTTCGTCCGCGCTGGCCGGGCGCAGCAACACCAGCCTCAACCTGACCATGTTCGCCGCCGCCTTCGTGTTTCAGTGGGGCATGGGGGCCATCATCGGCCTGTGGCCGCAGACGCCGGAAGGCGCCTATCCCGCCGCCGCCTATACCGCCGCCTTCCTGACGGTGGTGGTGTTGCAGACGGCGGCGTGGCTGTGGCTGCTGATCGATGGCCGGCGGTCGCGGTCGCGGACGTAGCGGGTCACTTCACCTCGAAATCGAGCCCGATGTCGAGGGCGGGAACCGAGTGGGTGAGGAAGCCGAGCGACACCAGATCGACGCCGGTGGCCGCCACCGCCTCCAGGTTGGCGACGGTGATGCCGCCGCTGGCCTCGGTGGTCAGGCGCCCGCTCACCCGCCGCACCGCCTCGCGCAGGGTGTCCGGCCCCATGTTGTCGAGCAGCACCGCATCGGCCAGGCCAAGGGCCAGCACCTCGTCGAGCTGGTCGAGGGTGTCCACCTCCACCTCGATCTTCACCATGTGGCCGAGGGTGTCGCGCGCCCGGGTCAGCGCTGGCCCGACGCCGCCCGCCACCACGATGTGATTGTCCTTGATGAGCACCCCGTCATCGAGGCCGAAGCGGTGGTTGGTGCCGCCGCCGACCCGCACCGCGTGCTTCTCCAGCGACCGCAGGCCGGGGGTGGTCTTGCGGGTGCAGGCGATGCGGCAGCCGTGCGGCGCCGCCAGCGCCACCGCCTTCGCCGTGGTGGTGGCGATGGCCGACAGGCGGGCGAGCAGGTTGAGCGCCACCCGCTCCCCCGTCAGCACCGCCCGCGCCGGCCCGTCCACCGTGGCGACGCAGGTGCCGGCGGCGACATCGGCGCCGTCGTCGTGATGCACCGTCACCGTCACCGCCGCATCCAGCAGCGCGAAGGTTCGCCGCACCGCCGCCATGCCCGCCACCCGGCCGGCATGGCGGAAGTGGAAGCGGCCACGGGCGCGGTCGGCGGCGCCGACGATCGCATCGGTGGTCAGGTCGCCGGCTTGCCCCAGGTCTTCGGCCAGGGCGGTGAGCAGCAGCGGGTCGAGCTGGAACGGGTACAAGGCGCGGGTCATGACGGCTCCATCAGGCGGCGGCTTCGGCCATGGTGGGGCCGAGCAGGGAGGACAGGGTGACGATATGGCGGCGGCGCCATGCCTCCGCCGTCGCCGGGGCATCGGCGCGGCAATGGGCGCCACGGCTTTCGTCCCGCCGCAGGGCGGCGGCGGCGAGCAGGCGAGCGACGAGCAGCAGGTTGGCCGCCTCGGCCTCGGCACGAATGGCGGTGGCGTCCGCCCGAGGGCGTGGAACGGTAGCGAAACGATCCGCCGCAGCCGCCAGCCCGGCCAGGGCTTCGGCAAGGTCGGTGGCGCTGCGCACCAGCCCCAGGTGGGCGCTCATCAGCCGCCGCACGGTCGCGGCGGCGGCGGCGCTGTCGGTCGGATCGGCGGCCCGCTGTGGAGCCTCCGCCACCGTCGGCACCGGCTGCGACGGCGCCGCTAGCACGGAGGCGGCGGCCCGGCGGGCGAACACCAGCGCCTCCAGCAGCGAGTTGCTGGCCAGCCGGTTGGCGCCATGGACGCCGGTGCAGGCCACCTCGCCGCAGGCCCACAGGCCGGGCAGGGAGGTGCGGCCGTCGAGGTCGGTCAGCACCCCGCCCATGTGG
>JAEWWF010000136.1 GCA_023396465.1 Pseudomonadota bacterium | reverse complement strand
GGATTGAGGGGGCATGAGCAAGAAGATCCTGTGCGTCGAGGACGAACCAAGCCTGCGCGCCGACATCGCCGATGAATTGCGCGACGCCGGTTACGATGTCACCGAGGCCGGCGACGGCCGCGAGGCGCTGGCCATCCTCGACGATCTGACACCCGATCTGGTGCTGTGCGACATCACCATGCCCGGCATGAGCGGCTATGACGTGCTGAAGGAAGTGCGCGAGCGGCGTCCCGACCTCGCCGACGTGCCCTTCGTGTTCCTGACCGCCCTGGCCGGCCGCGCCGACGTCATCGCCGGCAAGCGGGCCGGGGCCGACGACTATCTGACCAAGCCCATCGACTTCGACGACATGCTGGCCACCATCGGCGCCCGTCTGTCGCAGGTGGAACGCATGCGGGAGAAGGCCGGCGCCGAATCGGAAAAGGCCCGCGATGCGTTCATGGCCCTGGTGGAGCGCTCGGCCCGCGTCACCTTCGAGGTGGCGACCGAAGCCTTCAACCGTGTTGCCCTTGGCATGTTCCTGCTCGATGCCGAACGGCGGCTGGTGTTCGCCAACCAGACCGGCCGCGCCCTGCTGGACGAACGCGACGGCCTGCTGCTGTCCGGCGGGCACCTGCGCGGGGCCACTCCGAAAGAGACGGCACAATTGAAAACCCTCGTCGATGCCGCCCTGGCCGCCGCACTGGGCGGTGACGGCCACGGCCAGGGGGAGGGCGGCGTCGCCCTGCCGCGTCCGTCCGGGGCGCGGGCACTGGTCACCCTGGTCTGCCCGCTCCACCGCCCCGCCGATGCCGGCCCCGAACACCCGGCGGTGGTGGTGTTCGTCTCCGACCCCGAGCGCAAGCCACGCATTCCAACCGATCTGCTGGCCCGCCTCTACGGCCTGACGCCCGCCGAAACCCGGCTGGCGGTGGCGCTCGCCGATGGCCAGCGGCTGGACGAGATCGCCGAAACCTTCGGAGTCGCCCGCACCACCATCGCCTTCCACCTGCGCAGCCTGTTCCGCAAAACCGATACCAACCGTCAGGCGGAGCTGGTGGCGCTGTTCTCCGGCAATCCGGTCACCCTCGGCGGTGGCGAATGAGGCGGATCGCCCTGCTCCTTCTGCTGGCGACGCTTGCCCTGCCCGCCTCGGCGCAGGAGGTCGGCGGCGCCAAGGTGCTGCCGGCCGACGGGCTGGCGGCGCTGCTGGCCGACGGCGCCACCTGGGACTTCCGCGCCCCCGGCTCCACCGGCACCCAGAGCTTCGCCACCGACGGCAGCGCCCGCATCGTCTGGCAGCGCCGCGACGGCGGTGGAGGCGGCGAGAGTACCGGCCGCTGGCGGCAGGAGGGGGACACCCTGTGCGTCAGGTGGGAGCGACTCGGACAGGGTAAGGAAAGCTGCGTCCGCTTCTACGCCTTCGGCGCTGGCGTGTGGCGCACCCTGGATGCCCGCACCAACGATGACCGCGCTGTTTTCATGCCGCCGGGAACACCGCAGGACTAGCGGTGTTTCCAATCCCGGAGGCGGGGACGGCCTGTGATGGCCGTCACTGCGATGCGCGCCACCCCTCGGCAAGACAAAGCGGGGGGAGGGTCGTTGCGAGAAGGGGCACGAGACGGGACATGACGCCGACGATCAGCGCGCCACGGTGCGCCACCAAGCTCACCACGCAAAAGCCGCTCGACCAAATCGAACGCTGGCTCGAACGCTATTGCATGGGCGAATGGACCGTGCAGGTGCAGGACATCGCCGACGACATGGTGACCAAAACCATCACCATCTATTTCTCGCGCGAGGACGACCGCGCCTCCTTCCGCCGCGCCCTCCAGACCCGGTCGGTCTGAGCAAGGCCCCCTCCCCTCCTCAACCGCCGACATCCACCGTGTTCCACTGGCCGTAAAGCGGCACCACCAGCGGGTCAGCGGCGGCCGGGCGGGGCAACGAAACCGGCACCGGGCGCTCGGACCTGAACAGGACCAGGCGCCGCACCGTGATGGCCGCCGCCACCCCAAGGGCTCCGCTGCTCCCGTCGTTCACATACGACGGATCATAAAGCAGGCGGAAAGGGGTCACCGGCAGCAGCGGCCCAGGCACCTCGGCGGCGGCGATCAGGTCGACGGGCTCGCCGTCGGCATCCAGACGCAGCAGGCGAATGTCTGCCCACGCCTCCGGCGGCAGGATCAGCGCTTCGCGATAGACCAGATACCCATCCAGCACCTCGACGGCCGCCCCGACGTCCCCCTCCGCCGCGTCCTCGCCACCGGCGCAGGCCGCCGTCAGCAGGGTCAGCAGCAGGCTCAGCAGCGCCCCGGCGCCGCGATGAAAGCCGGGCCGACGCGCGGCGGCGGCCATGCGGTCAGCGCACCAGGCCGCGAATGGCCTGCGACAGGGTCGGCAATTCAACCTCGATCTGCTGCCACAGCGGCCCGGCGGTGGCGCGCGGATGGGTTTCGACCAGGATCTCCGCCAGATCGGCGAAGCCCTGCCAGTCGACTTCCGGGTGCCCGGCGACCGGCACCGCGTCGCGCTCCCGCCCGCCCCGGCCGTTGGCCATCATGCCCCCCACCAGATGGCCGATCTGCACCAGTTGGAAAGCGAGGGCGGCGGCGAAGGTCCAATCCTTGTCGTAGGTTTCGATGAAGCGCGTCCGGTCCATGCCGCGGCAGAGAATGCCGATGCGGTCGATGGCGGTCGAGATCACGCGCAAGGCGTCCTGGTCGGAAATCATGCGGCCATCATCCTGCCCTGCTGATGGTGAGGAAGGGAAATCCTGCCCCTAAGTATCGTGCGCCAACGGCGGCTTTCCAAGGGGCGCCCCACCGGCAGCCAGGGCAGCAAAAAATCAGTGGTGGTGTGGGAACCGATAGCGCCTTGGCGCGTTGTCTTTTGCGATACCCCCTCCGGTCCGCACGGGCCGCCGGTATCCCCTCCCGAGGCGTCTGGCCGTCCCCCCGCCAGACGCCTCCCCCTTTTCCGGGGTGGCGGCTCAGCCGATCACCGCCTCCACCTCCCGCAACGGTCGCCCGAGCAGGACGCGGAACTCCTGCGGCGGCAGCGGACGGCCGAACAGGAAGCCCTGGAACAGGTCGCAATACTGGCTGAGCAGCCAGTCCAGTTGCGCCGTCGTCTCCACTCCGCCCGCCACCACCGACAGGCCCAGCTTGCGGGCCATGGCGATCACCGTCTCCACCAGCACCTTGTCCCCGGCGTCCTCCAGAACGTCACGCACGAAGGAGCGGTCGAGCTTCAGGGTGCCGAAGGGAAAACGGCGCAGGTGCTGGAGCGACGAATAGCCGGTGCCGAAATCATCCACCACCAGCCGCACCCCCTGAGCGGCGATGCCGCCCAATACCTCGTCGATCACCGGCAGATCGCGCACCAGCAGACTTTCCCCCACCTCCAGCGCCAGATGGCGGGCCGGCAGGCCGGTTTCCGTCAGCACCTCGGCGACCAGACCATGAAGACGACCGGAGGTCACCTGGCGGTCGGCGATGTTCACCGACACCACCAGATCGTCGTGCCCGGCCGCCCGCCACACCGCCGCCTCGTGACAGGCGGCGCGCAGGACCATCAGGCCGATCTCCTGGATGAGGCCGATCTCCTCCGCCACCGGCAGGAAGTCGCCCGGCGGCACCAGACCGCGCTCGGGATGGTTCCAGCGCACCAGGGCTTCCGCTCCGGTGACGGCGCGGGTGGCGGCATCGACCACCGGCTGGAAATGAACCACCAGTTCCCCCCGCTCCACCGCCCGCCGCAGGTCGGTTTCCAGCAGCAGACGGCTGAGAGCGTCGGCATTCATTTCCGGGGTGTAGAACTGATACGTATTGCGACCGTTTTCCTTCGCCCGGTACATGGCGGTATCGGCGTTCTTCAGCAGCGTGCCGGTGTCCTCGCCATCGGACGGGAACAGGGCGACGCCGATGGAGCCGCCGACGAACACCTCCCGCCCGCCGGCGATGAGGAAGCGTTCGCGCAACATTTCCAGGATGCGGGCGGCGACGGCGGTGATGTCCTTGTCGGCGCCGGGATCGGGCAGCAGGACGGTGAACTCGTCGCCGGCCAGCCGCGCCACCGTGTCGCTCTCGCGCACGCAGGACGCCAGCCGTACCCCCACCTCGCGCAGCAGTTCGTCCCCGGCCTCGTGACCGAGGGTGTCGTTGACGTACTTGAAGCGGTCAAGGTCGATGAACATGACGCATAGCCGCTCCCCCCGACGGCGGGCACGGGTCAGGCTTTGGGCCAGCCGGTCCTGGAACAGCACCCGGTTGGGCAGGCCGGTGACGGTGTCATAGTTGGCCTGCTGCCAAACCCGCTGTTCGCTTTCCTTGCGCCGGGTGATGTCCTCTTTCACCGCCACGTAATGGGTGATGCCGCCGTCGGCGTCGCGCACCGGGGCGATGGAGGTATGCTCCCAGTAGACCTCGCCGGTCTTGCGGCGGCCGCGGGCCTCGCCCTTCCAGGGCCGCCCCTGGCTCATCGCCTTGGCCATGGCATCGGCTTCCGGCCCGCCATCGGGATCGGCCAGGATATCGGCCGGGCGGCCCTTCACCTCGGCGGCGTCCCAACCGGTGAGCTTGGTGAAGCGGTCGTTGACGTATTCGATGATGCCGCGGGCGTCGGTGATCACCACCGCCGCCGCGGACTGGTCGAGGGCCGAGGACAGCGTGCGCAACTCGTCCTCGATGCGCTTGCGTTCGGTGATGTCCTTGACGGTGGCGATGTGCAGGCGGGCGCCATCGGGAGCGGTGATGAGGGTCGTGTGCAGGTTGACGACGGCGCGGCTGCCGTCGGCTCGCACCAGCCGCACCTCGTATTCCTTCGGCACCGGCTCGCCGCGCAGGCGCCGCTCGTAACGGTCGGTGATGAGGGCCTGATCCTCGGACGCCACCACCGACAGGAACGGCCGCCCCATCAGCACCGCCGGCGACAGGCCGACGATGCGGCCGGCGGCCTCGTTGACGAACTCGAAGCGGCCGTCGCGCAGCAGGATCAGGCCATCCTGCATGCTGTCCACCAGCCGGCGATAGCGCTCCTCGCTGGCGGCCAGGGCACGTTCGGCAAGGCTGCGCTCGGTGGTGTCGACAATGACCGCGATGAAGCCGCCGCGGGTACTGCTGCCGGCCCCCGGCCGGTCGGCGAGGCCGGCGGGGTAGATCTGGGTCAGCACCTCGCGCCCCTGCGCATGGCGGAACGACAGGCTGAAGGCGCGCTCCATCAGACCGTCACGGCGGTCCAGTTCCACCGCCAGGGCGGCGGCGCCTTCGGACGTGAGGAAGCCGGTAAGCGGGCGCCCGACGATGTCCTGACGCCCGACCCCCAGCATGCCGCACAGGGCGTCGTTGACCTCGACGACGCGGCCGTCGCCGTCCACCTCGGCGAAGCCCTCGGACAGGGCGGAAAAGATGGTGCGATGGCGGCGCTCGCTGGCCAGCAGCATCTGCTCCATCTGCTTGCTGTCGGAGATGTCGCGCACCACAGCCACCAGCCACTGCGGGCGGTCCAGGCCAGCCATTCCGCCGCCGCCCCCCTCCTTGAGGGAGTCGGCCGCGAGGCTGAGGGTGAGCGCCGTCCACACCAGCGGACCACGGGCATGGACAAAGCGGATATCGCGCCGCAGCACCCGCAACGGCCCCCGCATCAGGCGATCCAGCCGGCCGGCCAGGGCGGCGCGGTCACGCGGTTCGATGAAGTCCGTGAAGGGCCGGCCGATCACCTCGCCGGCACCGCGGCCAAGCAGTTCGCAGACGGCGGCATTGGCGGCCAGGATGACGCCGTCGAGGCCGCAGACCATCTGCCCCTCGCCGCAATGGGCGAAGACCGCGGCGTAGTCCGGCGCCACCGGCACCGGGATCGCTTCAGGCTCCTTGTCCCTCATCGTCCCCAGCCTCCATCCCTACTCGACAGCATAGGAATGGAAACCAGAGCTGCATGCAACAGAAAGCTAGGCCCCCTGCGTCCGGCCGCTCCGGTCGAAGCGGGCAAGCCATGTCCCCAGGTATTTCGCCACCTCGCGCCAGTGCGGTTCCAGCATCATCGCGTGGGCGGTATCGGGGAAAATGCGCAGGGCGTCCGCCTTGTAGTAGCTGGCGGTGGCCTCCACCACCGCCGGCGGCACGAACACATCCTTGCCGGCGCCCAGCACCAGCATGGGCGGCCGCGACTCCGGCATGAAGGTCGGCAGCGGCGGCACCAGCCACGACAGTTGCGCGGTCGCCAGCCGCGACTCCGGCTGCATGAGGTCGTACCACCGCTCGGCGTCCTTGGGATCGGCGTGATCGGACAGCATGGCCGCCTTCATCCCGGCCGGAGTGGCGGCCTGGGGACCAACCATCTGAATCATCGCGATCTCGCGCAGCAGGTCGGGTCTGGCGGTCATCATGAAGGCACTGGTGGGCCACAGGCCCCACGGTGAAAGTGACGCCATCAGCACCACGCCGACGGCAGCAGGAGCACCGGAGGGCGGCGCGTCCATCACCTTCTGCACCACCATGCCGCCCATGGAATGGCCGATCAGCACCGCCGGCCGGCGCAACTCCGCCATGGCCTGGCCGACATCGGTGATGAAGTCCGAGATGCCGTAGCGGTCGAGGTCGTCGCGATTGCCGCTGCCGCCATGGCCGCGCAGCGAGACGGCGCAGGCTTCCCATCCCTGATCGGCGAAGTACGGCAGGAAGTGTTCCGCCCAGATCCAGGCACCGCAGAAGGCACCATGCACGAACAGCAGCGGCGGACGCTCCGCCGCCATGGCCGCCAGCGCGGGGTCCTTGGGCACGGCACGCAGGATCTCCAGACTCAACGAGCATCTCCTTCCGGACAGGTCATGACGGCTGGTGCCCACTATACCCGCGGCG
>JAEWWF010000101.1 GCA_023396465.1 Pseudomonadota bacterium | reverse complement strand
GCCGCGGCCGGGTCCGACAGCGTCGACGGCGTCGGCGGCATCGTCGGCCTTCAGCTGGCGTTCTGATCCGCCACCGGCCACGACCGGGAGCCGAGGGGGACACGGCCCGACCGCGAGAGCGGTTGGGCCGTTGCCTATTTCGCGGGCACTGCCGCCAATCTCGGGGGAGATGGGTGGAATGTGACCAAATAGTAACACCCCACGCGGAATCCGTTCATTCGCCATTCATTCTCATTGCCGCCATCGGGCGCCCGTGGCTTCTTCATCTTGTTCAGTTTCGGAGGCCGTTTTCCCGATTCGCCAGCACCCGCGGCGGATGGCCATCCCATGGGAGTTGAACAGGAATGAAGAAGCTTCTCCTCGCGACTTCGGCGCTCGTTCTCGCTGGCGCTGCCGTTTCCCCCGCCATGGCTGCCGAGAAGATCAAGCTCGGCCTCGGCGGCAAGATGGAACAGTATTTCGGCGTCACCTCGCAGGATGACCAGCCGGGCTACGACCTGACCTCGACCGGCATCATGACCGACACCGAGGTCTATTTCTCCGGCGCCACCACCCTGGACAACGGCCTGACCATCGGCGCCATGATCCAGCTGGAAGCCCAGACCAATACCGGCGCCCCCAACGCCGACGAGCAGTACGCCTACATCGAAGGCGCCTTCGGTCAGATCCAGGCCGGTCAGAAGGAAGGCGTGCACGCCCAGCTGGCGCACGAAGCGCCGCAGTACGGCCTCGCCGACGACGATTTCGGCGACTGGTTCCGGCCGGGCGACTACTTCGGCAACTTCATGAACGGCTGGAACGGCCTCGACACCACCCTGTCGAACGACGACGCCTCGGTCAGCTACATCAGCCCGTCGCTCGCCGGCTTCAGCCTCGGCCTGACCTGGACGCCGTCGCCGAATGGCGCCCTCCAGGCCAACACGGTCGCCAGCAACCACAACCAGTATGAAGCCGCGATCGCCTACAACGGCGAATTCGGCGGCGTCGCCATTGGCGCCGACATCGCCTACATCGGCGAATCCGGTGCCGACGACAACAACATCTCCACCACCGATCAGGCGGCGTGGCGCGGCGGTCTCGTCCTCGGTTACGCCGGTTTCGAGGTCGGCGGCAGCTACCTGCGCACCGACGACAACGACGGCACCCGCGGCGACGACCGTGAAGTGTGGAACGCCGGCATCGGCTACAGCACCGGTCCCTACGGCGTGTCGATCACCTACACCGCGTCGACCCTGGACTATGCCAGCGGCGACAAGGACAAGCTGTACAGCGTCTACCTGGGCGGCACCTACGAGATGGGTCCGGGCGTGACCCTGGTCGGCGGCCTGTTCCATGCGGAAGCGGAACGCGACCTCGCCAACGCGGCGGATCCGGAAGACGTCGACGCCATGGGCGCCGTCGTCGGCCTCCAGTTGGAGTTCTGATCGGCTCCCTGCCGACCACGAACACCGATACGACAGGCCCGGCGGTCATCCGCCGGGCCTGTTGCCGTTTCTCACGGTCCAATCGACGGGGGCTCCGCCGCGGAACCGTCAGGCCGGGTAGACGAGCCCCACCGAGTCGTCGGCGATGGACACCTGCGTCGGCAGGCGGGCGATGATGTCGCCGTCGCCCTGCACCGGCTCCCGCGCCGGGCTGCCGTCGATGGTGAAGGAGGTGGAGCGCAGAACCTCCACATCGGCAAAGTCGGCCAGCGCCCCGGTGGCGAGGCCGACGGCATAGCGCAACACGTTCCACATGCCTTTTCTCTTCAGCAGGATCATGTCGAGTCGGGGTTCGGTCAGCCCGCCGTCGCGGACCACCACGAAGGGCCCGCCGTAGAGGCGGCCGTTGAGCGCCACCGCCGTCGCCGCCTGGTGCACGGTGCCGGTGGCGTGGTCGGTGACCGAAAGGGTCGGGAAGGGGTAGCGGCGGGACTGGCGCAGCATCTCCCACACATAGGCGGCCTTGCCGAAGCGGCGCTTGAGCCGCAGGTCCACATGCTCCACCACCACCGCATCGAAGCCGGCGCCGGCCATCAGCAGGAAGCAGCGGTCGCCGGCGCGGCCGAGGTGGATGCGCCGCACCGGCCCGGTGGCCAGCGCCTGCGCCACCTTGGCCGGCGCCAGCGGTAGGCCGATCTCGTGCGCCAGCACGTTGGCGGTGCCGAGCGGGATGATGCCGAGCGGCACCCGGCTGCCGGCGCTGACCAGACCGTTCACCGCCTCGTTGATGGTGCCGTCGCCGCCGGCCACCACCAGCACGTCGCAATCCTCCGGCGAGGCGGCGGCGGCGAAGGCCTCGGCATCGCCCACCTTGCCGGTTTCCCGCAGCACCACCGCGCAGCCGTGCCGATCCAGCGCCGCCAGGGTGGCGCGCAGGCGGCGGCGGCGGTTGCCGCCGGCGGTCGGGTTGAAGATCACCATCAGGCGGCGGACGCCGGCAGGGCAGTCGGCAGTGGTCGGCCGGTCGGCGCGCGGGGAGTCGAACACCATCTTCTCCAGAATAGAGGAACCATGGCAGGTGCGCATCCGCACCAGATCACAAACGCCCGAGGAAAGTCTGATCGTTACAGTAATACTTCAGAACAAAGACAATAATGTTGCTGGCTTGTTAATTATTCTTGTCTACCTGTGAATTTCGTTCTCTGTGTGCCGCCCTTATACTACACATTGCGCCCAGATCAACCGCCCACACGGTATTTTGTGCAAGCAGCGGAAGATGAATGCGGTGAGCACGCAGCGCCGGTACCGATCCGTCTTCATTTCCGACGTCCACCTGGGGACGCGCGGCTGCAAGGCGGATTTCCTGCTCGACTTCCTGCGGGTGGTTGAAAGCGACAACCTTTACCTGGTCGGCGACATCGTCGATGGCTGGCGCCTGCGCAAGCACTGGTACTGGCCGCAAAGCCACAACGACGTGCTGCAGAAGCTGCTGCGCAAGGCGCGCAAGGGCGTCAACGTGGTGTTCATTCCCGGCAACCACGACGAATTCGCCCGGTCCTACACCGACCACGAGTTCGGCGCCGTCAAGGTGATGCACGAAGCAACCCACATCGCCGCCGACGGCCGCACCTATCTGGTCATGCACGGCGACCAGTTCGACGGCGTCATCCAGTACGCCAAGTGGCTGGCCTACCTGGGCGACTGGGCCTACACCACGGCGCTGGCCCTGAACCACTGGTTCAACGTCGCCCGCAAGCGCTTCGGCCTGCCCTACTGGTCGCTGTCCAAGTACCTGAAGCACAAGGTGAAAAACGCCGTCGCCTTCATCGCCGACTTCGAGGCGGCGATGGCCGGGGTGGCGCGCCAGCGCGGTGTCGACGGGGTCATCTGCGGCCACATCCACCACGCCGAGATCCGCGACATCGACGGCATCCTCTACTGCAACGACGGCGACTGGGTGGAAAGCTGCACCGCGCTGGTCGAGCACGACGACGGCCGCATGGAAATCCTCGACTGGACCGAGATGCGCCAGTTCAGCGCGCTGGACGCCTATGAACGCGCCCGCACCGAACCCTCCGGCCCCGTCACCGTCCCGCCCGAGGCCGTCGGCCCGGCACCGGCCCCCGTGGAGAACACCCCGGCATGCGCATCCTCCTCATTTCCGATGCTTGGTCGCCTCAGGTCAATGGTGTGGTCCGCACGCTCCTGACCCTCAAGGAGCAGCTGGCCGAGCGGGGGCATGAGGTGTTCGCCATCACCCCCAACGACTTCCGCACCATCCCCTGCCCCAGCTACCCGGAAATCCCGCTGGCGCTGCTGCCGGGCAACAAGGTGGCGCGGATGATCGAGCGGTTCCGCCCCTGCGTCATCCACATCGCCACCGAAGGGCCGCTCGGACTGGCGGCGCGGGCCTACTGCGTCAAGCGCGACATCCCCTTCACCACCGCCTTCCACACCAAGTTCCCGGAATACATCCAGGCCCGCACGCGGCTGCCGCTGTCGGTGGGGTACAAGGCGGTACGCTGGTTCCACCGGCCGTCGCGCTGCGTCATGGTGGCGACCGACGGCATCGAGGCGGAACTGAAGCGCTGGGGCGTCGGCAACATCGGCCGCTGGGGGCGCGGCGTCGACACTGATCTGTTCCGCCCCGACCCGGAGGCCCGCGCCCTGTTCGGCGACGGCGGCGACGGGCGGCCGGTGTTCCTCTACGTCGGCCGGGTGGCGGTGGAAAAGAACATCGGCGCTTTCCTCGACCTCGATCTGCCGGGGCGCAAGGTGGTGGTCGGCGGCGGCCCGATGCTGGAGGAACTGAAGCGCCGCTATCCGGGCGTCACCTTCACCGGCCCGAAGTTCGGGCACGAGCTGGCGCGCCACTTCGCCGCCGCCGACGTCTTCGTGTTCCCGTCGCTGACCGACACCTTCGGACTGGTGGTGCTGGAGGCGCTGGCCTGCGGCACGCCGGTGGCCGCCTTCCCGGTGGCCGGGCCGAAGGACGTGTTGCAGGGGGCGCCGGTCGGGGTGCTCGACGACGATCTGCGCAAGGCCGCCCTGGCGGCGCTGGACATCCCGCGCGACGCCTGCCGCGCCTTCGCCCTGCGCAACAGCTGGGATGCCAGCGTCGACCAGTTCCTGGCCAACCTGGCGCCCTTCGCCACCGATGACTTCTTCCCCTCGCTGCTGCCCGAGCGCGAAACCCAGGCGGCGGAGTAGGTGCAAGCTGCCGTGATAGGAGCCGATCACGGCAGCGCCCTCAGGCGCCGGGCGGCCGCTCCTCGCGGCCTTGGCTCACGCCGCATAAGCGGCGGCGCGCGGCTTGGCGTGTGGAGTAATGGAGAGAGACGCCGGCCGTCAGCCGGTGCCGGCATGGCGGACGGGCTTTTCGTCCGCCGCCGGGGCGTCGCTGCGGCGGTGACGGGCGGCCCACGCGGCCTGCCGCTCGCCGCGCACGCCGGCGATCAGCCCGAAGACGAAGAACACCACCAGCGCCCCCCACAGGAACACCAGCAGCCCGATGCGCGCCGGATCGCCCGGCGCCATGGCGTCGAGATCAAGGCCGAGCAGCGCCGGCACATCGACCACGACAACCGGCACGTACACCAGCACAAGCCAGAAGAGCAGGCTGGTGATAGCGCCTTTGATGCCGGCCTTCATCTCTTCGAGGTTCATCTACGCCCTCCGACCCTTCGCCGACAGTGGCCGAAAGCATGTCCTCCGTCAATCAAACGAAGGGGGTGGATGGCCGGCTGCAGACGGTCGGCCGCTGGCGTCCGCCCCGCGTGGTACGACCCATGCACCGCTGGCTCCGGCGGGGTGCGGTGGCACACTGGCGCACGCGCTGCGATCCTCCACCCCCCACGGCAGCCGCGACCACACAGGCGGGAGAGCATGGCACCCAGGGCCCCGACCGACCTCTGCATCACCGTCGATGTGGAGTTCAGCATCGCCGGCACGTTTGAAGACCCCCGCCGGTTCAAGCCCCTAGCCGAGCCGGTGGTGGCCTGCATGGTCAACGGCGAGGGCCACGGACTCGACTTCCTGCTGCGCACCCTGGCGGCGCACGGCCAGCGCGCCACCTTCTTCGTCGAGACCCTGTGTACCCTGCATTTCGGCAACGAGCCCATGCGCAGCTACGCCCGCCGCATCGCCGAGGCGGGGCACGAGGTCGGGCTGCACCTGCACCCCTGCTGGCAGGTGTTCCGCTTCCCCGACTGGCCGGACCGGGTGCGGCGGCCGCTGGCCGTCTCCGACACCCTGTGCGACCGCCCGCCGCACGAGGTGGAGGCGGTGATCGCCAACGGCATGGCGGTGATGGAACGCTGGGGCCTGCCGCGGCCGCGATCCCTGCGCATGGGCAACCTGATGGCCGACCGCGGCATCTACCGCGCCATGCGGCGGCTGGGGCTGACCGTCGCCTCCAACATCGGCCTCGGCATCCACCGCAGCGGCGATCCGTCGCTGCATCTGGCCGGCGGCGCCCATCAGGTGGAAGGGGTGGTGGAGCTGCCGGTGCTGACCTACGACGTCGGCCTGCCGCTGCGCCCGTCGCGGCGCAAGTGCCTGACCACCACCGGCACCGGCCTCGGCACCACCCTGCGCCTGCTACGCGCCGCCCGCGCCGCCGGCAGCGGCCCGGTGGTGCTGCTGACCCACCCGTTCGAGTTCGTGAAGCGGCGCGACTTCACCTTCCGCGACCTGCGCCCCAACCGCATCAACCAGCGCCGGCTGGCCGACCTGTGCGCCTTCGTCGCCGCCCATCCGTCCGACTTCCGCATGGCCACCGTCAGCGATGCCGCCGCCTGCGCGCCGCTGACCGCCCCCGCCCGCGTACCGGCACCGCCGCTGGATGTGGAGTTCGTCTCCGTCCTGCCGGGCCTCGTCAGCAACCGCCTCAACGACCTGGTGTGGCGCCTATGACCGCTGATCCCCTCGCCGCCGGCTGGAGCCGCAAGACCCTGCCGCTGCGCATCTCCGTCGGTGAGCGCTACGTCACCGTGCTGCGGCTGGCGCTGCTGGTGCGCGACACCCACTTCACGGCGCTCGGCGACGATCTGGAAGCCGCCGTGCCGCCCGCCCTGCCGGCCGGGGTGGACGGGCTGATGATCCCGTCGCAGCCCTATTGCGGCGAGGCCTTCCGCATCCGCCGCCACGGCCGCCACCTGCTCTATGCGCCGCGCCGCTACCTGCGCCACTGGGTCGACACCGCCGGCAGCCACGACGCCTATGTCGCCGCCTTCTCGGGCAAGACCCGCTCCACCCTGCGCCGCAAGGTGCGCAAGTTCGCCGGCGACGGGGCGGAGGCCTGCGACTTCCGCGTCTATCGCACCGCCGCCGAACTGGCCGAGTTCCACCGGCTGGCGCGGCCGCTGTCGGCCTCGACCTACCAGGAACGGCTGATGGACGCCGGCCTGCCCGACTCGCCCGAGTTCCTGCGCGACATGGCGGCGCGGGCGGAGCGCAATGCCGCCCGCGGCTACCTGCTGTTCCGCGACGGGCAGCCGGCGGCCTATACCTACTGCCCGGTGGACGACGGCATCGCGCTTTATGCCTACACCGGCTACGACCCGACGCTGGCGGCGCTGTCGCCCGGCACGGTGCTGCAATGGCTGCTGCTGGAGGACCAGTTCGCCGACCCGGCGGTGCGGGTGTTCGACTTCACCCAGGGCGAGGGGCCGCACAAGGAGCTGTTCTCCACCGCCAGCCGCGCATGCATCGACCTCTATGTCCTGCGCCCGACCCTGCGGGCGTGGCGCGGCATCGCCATGCAAACGGCGGTGGAGCAGGCGGTGCAGCGGGTAGGCGACGGGCTCGATGCCCTCGGCCTCAAGGCCCGCGTCCGCCGCCTCATGCGCGGCACCGCCTGAGGGACCGCGCCATGGCCGCCGCCCTCGCCCGTGGTGCCGCCCAGCAGGCCGCCCGGCTGGTGCTGGGCGATTACCAGATCTACGCCATCTACGGCCTCGACCTGGAGGCGGCGATGCCGCCCGACCTCGGCCCCTGGCAGGCGGCCGGCTTCACCTTCGGCCCGGTCAGCCGTGGCGAGGTGGAGGCGGCGGCCGACCCCGGCCTGCGCGAGCGCGCCCACTACGCCGGGCCAGGCTCGGCCAGCTACGGCATCCGCCACGGCGGCGATCTGGTCTGCGTGCAGTTCCACTGGTTCGGCGACCGCTACCGCCAGCGCAATTTCTGGCCGCTCGCCGCCGACGAGGTCAAGTCGGTGGAGTTCTACACCGCACCCGCCCTGCGCGGACGCGGCCTCGGCCCCGCCATCAAGGCCTATTCGGCGTGGGAGCTGAAGGAGCTGGGCTTCCGCCGGGTGTTCAGCCGGGTGTGGCATTCCCACACCGCATCCCGCCGCGCCAACGAAAAGGCCGGCTGGCGCCATGTGGCGACGGTGGTGGAGGTGCGCCCCTTCGGCCTGCCGCGCCCGCTGCGGCTGGTCCGCCGCCACCGCTGAAAAATCCGGGAGCGGCAGGCAGCCGCTCCCGGCAGTGGGCGGGGAGAACAAGCGGGGGCGCCGGCCCGGTCAGGCGGCGGCGCGGAAGATGGCCTCGATGGCCGCCTGATCGCCGGGACGCGGGTTGGTGAGGCCGCAGGCGTCCTTCATGGCATTGGCCGCCAGCACCGGCACGTCCTCGTCCTTCATGCCCAGTTCGGCGAGGCCGGCGGGGATGCCGATGTCCGACGACAGCGACCGGATGGCGGCGATGGCCGCCTTGGCACCAGTGGCGTCATCCATGCCGCCGACGTCCACCCCCATGGCCTCGGCGACATCCTTCAGGCGGGCGGCGGCGACGGGGGCGTTGTATTCCTCCACATGCGGCAGCAGCACGGCGTTGCAGACCCCATGCGGCAGGTCGTAGTAGCCGCCCAGCTGGTGCGCCATGGCGTGGACGAAGCCAAGCGACGCATTGTTGAACGCCATGCCGGCCAGGAACTGGGCATAGGCCATGGCCTCGCGGGCGGCGAGGTTCTGCCCGTCGGCGACGGCGGTGCGCAGGTGGGTGCTGATCAGCTCCACCGCCTTCAGGGCGCAGGCGTCGGTGATGGGCGTGGCGGCGGTGGAGACATAGGCTTCCACCGCGTGGGTGAGCGCATCCATGCCGGTGGCGGCGGTCAGCCCGGCCGGTTTGCCGAGCATCAGTTCCGGGTCGTTGACCGACAGGATCGGCGTGACGTGACGGTCGACGATGGCCATTTTCACCTGCCGCGCCTCGTCGGTGATGATGCAGAAGCGCGTCATCTCGCTGGCGGTGCCGGCGGTGGTGTTGATGGCGATGAGCGGCAGTTGCGGCTTGGCGGACCGGTCAATGCCTTCATAGTCGCGGATGGTGCCGCCGTTGGCCGCCACCAGGGCGATGCCCTTGGCGCAGTCGTGCGGCGAACCGCCGCCGAGCGAGATCACGCAGTCGCAGTCGTTCTGCCGCAGCAGCGCCAGCCCGGCCTCCACGTTGGCGGTGGTCGGGTTGGGGTGGACACCGTCGAACACCGTGCTGCGCACGCCGATGCCATCCAGCAGGCCGGCCACCTTGGCGGCCAGACCAAGACGTGCCAGCACCTCGTCGGTGACGATCAGCGCCCGGCGATAGCCGTAGGTGCGTATACTGTCGACTGCCGTCGCGAGGCAGCCGGGGCCCATGAGGTTGAGGGACGGGATGAAGAATGCAGTCTGACCCATCGGTCATATCTCCCTTGGACGTGGTTCCAGCGTCATGATTTTTCTGACTTGGAGTCCCGTGGCGGTGCAGCCTCTGCATCCGCCGCGGTCCTCGGGGAGGAAGCTGCGGGCCGGTCCCTGCCTGATCCGGCCGGCCCGCAGGAAATATGGGGCTTTCCTTAGAAGAACCCAAGCGCCTTCGGGCTATAGCTGACCAGCAAATTCTTCGTCTGCTGGTAGTGGTCCAGCATCATGTGATGGGTCTCGCGCCCGATGCCCGACTGCTTGTAGCCGCCGAAGGCGGCGTGGGCGGGATAGAGGTGGTAGCAGTTGGTCCACACGCGCCCCGCCTTGATGCCGCGGCCGAAGCGGTAGGCGCGGCTGCCGTCGCGGGTCCACACGCCGGCGCCGAGGCCGTAGAGGGTATCGTTGGCCAGGTGCAGCGCCTCGGCATCGTCCTTGAAGGTGGTGACGGCGACCACCGGGCCGAAAATCTCCTCCTGGAAGATGCGCATGGAGTTGCTGCCGTGGAACACGGTCGGCTGCACGTAATAGCCGCCGTCGAGGTCGCCGCCCAGCTTGGCCGTGCCGCCGCCGGTCAGCACCTTGGCGCCTTCGTTGCGGCCGATGTCGATGTAGGACAGGATCTTCTTCAACTGTTCGTCGGAGGCCTGGGCACCGATCATGGTCTCGGTGTCGAGCGGGTTGCCCTGGCGGATCGCCTGCACCCGCGACAGGGCGCGGTCCATGAAGCGGTCGTAGATGCCTTCGTGGACCAGGGCGCGCGACGGGCAGGTGCAGACTTCGCCCTGGTTGAGGGCGAACATGACGAAGCCTTCGATGGCCTTGTCGAAGAACTCATCATCGGCATTGGCGACGTCGCCGAAGAAGATGTTGGGGGACTTGCCGCCCAGTTCCAGCGTCACCGGGATCAGGTTCTGGCTGGCGTACTGCATGATCAGCCGGCCGGTGGAGGTTTCGCCGGTGAAGGCGATCTTGGCGATGCGCTTGCTCGACGCCAGCGGCTTGCCGGCCTCCAGGCCGAAGCCGTTGACGACGTTGATGACGCCCTTGGGCAGCAGGTCGGAGATCAGGTCCATCAGCACCAGGATACCGACCGGGGTCTGTTCCGCCGGCTTCAGCACCACGCAGTTGCCGGCGGCGATGGCCGGGGCGAGCTTCCACGCCGCCATCAGGATGGGGAAGTTCCACGGAATGATCTGGCCGACGACGCCCAGCGGCTCGTGCAGGTGATAGGCGACGGTGTCGGCGTCGATCTCCGCCAGGCTGCCTTCCTGGGCGCGGATGCACGAGGCGAAGTAGCGGAAGTGGTCGATGGCGAGCGGGATGTCGGCGGCCAGCGTCTCGCGGATCGGCTTGCCGTTGTCCACCGTCTCGGCGTAGGCGAGCTTTTCCAGGTTGGCTTCCATGCGGTCGGCGATGCGGGACATCACCAGGGCGCGTTCGGCGACGCTGGTGTGGCCCCAGCGGTCGGCGGCGGCATGGGCGGCATCCAGCGCCAGTTCCACGTCGCGCTCGGTGGAGCGGGCGACCTGGGTGAAGGGCTTGCCGGTGATCGGCGTCACCGAGTCGAAGTAGGCACCTTCCACCGGCGGCACCCACTCGCCGCCGATGAAGTTGTCGTAGCGGGTCTTGAACTGCACGGGGGCGTCAGGCGAACCGGGCGCGGCATAGAGCATGGAGAACCCTCCCTGGGGCGTGTGTCTTGGACGGTGCCCCTCTGCGGGGGCGGACGCCACGGTCTTCAGCACCCCGCATGCCAACTGCCAAGTCATTGAAACTTCAGCAACCGCCGCCGCCACCGCTGTCCCGCCACGGCACAGGGTGTCCCGAAACGGGACAGCGGCGGGACATCTGTCACCTTTCCCTTGTCAGCGCCGGCCGGGTCCGCAACACTTTGCGGAACGATGAAGGTGAGCCTCCACGCAGAGGCCCCTCGGGGAGGACGTCCCGCATGACCACCGCACCGAGCCGTTCCCAGGGCTCCGCCCTGCGGCATGCCCGTCACTTGTTGGAGCGCGGCACCGTGCCGCCGCCCGGCATGCTCGACGCCACCGTCGCGCGCTCGTGGCAGCGCAGCGTCGAGGCTGGGCTGATGCCCTTCGGCCGCCCCAACGAGGCGCACCTGCTGGGCGATGGCCTCGCCCGCGCGGTGGAGCGGCGCCATCACCTGCTCACCCGCGCCCGCCCGGTGCTGGAATACTTGCACGCGCAGACCCGCGATTCCGGCAGCATGGTGCTGCTGGCCGACGATCGCGGCTTCGTGCTCGATGCGCTGGGGGATGCCGATTTCATGGACCGCGCCGGACGGGTGGCCCTGCGCCCCGGCGCCTCGTGGCATGAGCACCATCGCGGCACCAACGCCATCGGCACCGCCCTGGCCGAGGGCGCGGCGGTCACCGTCCACGGCGCCGAGCACTTCCTGGAGCGCAACACCTTCCTCACCTGCTCCGCCGCGCCGCTGGCCGGGCCGGACGGGGTGCTGCTGGGGGCGCTCGACATTTCCGGCCATTGCCGCAGCCGCGGCGCCCATACCGCTAGTCTGGTGCTGGTGGCGGCGCACATGATCGAGAACCGGCTGTTCGAGGCTTTCCACGCCACCGCCGCCGCCCGCCTGCGCGTCCATCCCCAGGCCAGTGGCATCGGCACGGTGGCCGAAGGGCTGGTGGCGCTGGACGGCGGCGGTCGCATCGTCGGCATCAACCGGGCCGGCGCCGCCCTGCTGCGCATCGCCCCGCAAGACCTCGGCGGCATCGGTATCGAGGAGGTGCTCGACCTGCGCCTCGCCGACCTGCTCGGCCACGCCCTGACGCCGCCGGGCGGGGTGGCGCCGGTGCGCCGTCGCGACGGCAAAACGCTGTTCCTGCGCCTGGACGGCGAGACGGCCCGCCCGGTCAGCGTCGGCGGCGGTCCGCGCCGCTCCGCCGCTGCCACCGTCCGCCCCGCCGACGCGCTGGCAACGCTGGATACCGGCGATGCCCGCATGGCGCAGCTGATCGCCCGCGCCCGCAAGGTGGCCGACAAGCCGATCCCGCTGCTGTTGCATGGCGAGTCCGGCGCCGGCAAGGAAGTGCTGGCCCGCGCCATCCACGCCAGCGGCCCGCGCCACGCCGGCCGCTTCGTCGCCATCAACTGCGCCGCCCTGCCCGAACACCTGATCGAGGCGGAACTGTTCGGCTACGCCCCCGGCGCCTTCACCGGCGCCCGCCGCGACGGCAGCCCCGGCCGCATCCGCGAGGCGCGCGGCGGCACCCTGTTCCTCGACGAGATCGTCGACATGCCGCTGCCTCTCCAGGCGCGGTTGCTGCGGGTGTTGCAGGACGGCGAGGTCAGCCCGCTCGGCGGCGGCAAGCCGGAGGCGGTGGACTTCGCCCTCATGGCCGCCTGTCACCGCCCGTTGAAGACGGAAGTGGAGGCCGGCCGTTTCCGCGCCGACCTCTATTACCGCATCAACGGCCTGACGCTGACCCTGCCGCCCCTGCGCGACCGCGGTGATATCGCCTTGCTCATCCGCCGCATGCTGGACGACCTCGCCCCCGGCGGCGGCCTGGTGCTGGCCCCGGCGGTGGCGGAGGCTTTCGCCACCCACCGCTGGCCGGGCAACCTGCGGCAGATGTCGCATGCCTTGCGGGCGGCCTGGGCGCTGCTCGATCCCGGCGAAACGGTGATCGACTGGCACCACCTGCCGGAAGACCTGTCCGACGACCTGCGATGCCGGCCAAGCCCGGTGCCGATGCCAAGCATACCCGTCACCGACGGATCGGAGGACGACACCGGTCCCAGCCTGCGGCGGGTGTCCGACAGCTTCATCCGCCAGACGGTGGAAGCCAGCGGCGGCAATATGTCGGAAGCGGCCCGGCGCCTCGGCATCAGCCGCAACACCCTTTACCGCCGCCTCCAGCGCACCCGCCACTGACGCCGCGCAGCACGCGGTGGACGTGGCGCAGCTTGTCCATCGCCGGCGGCGCCACCACGAAGGGGTAGAGGTCCGGCTGGCCCATGGAGCGGTTGAGGCTGTTGACGGCGAAGGTCAACGGCAGCCACGCCTCGACGATGCGGTCGAAGTCGGGTTCGGCGTAGGGATCGAAGTCGGCCGCCGTCGCCACCTCCGGCGGGCCGCGACGAGGCCGCGACCGCAGGCCGAAGGCCCAGGCGGTTTCGAGCGTATCGACCATGTGCAGGTAATGGGCGCAGCTTTCGGCCCAGTCCTCCCACGGGTGGGCGGCGGCGTAGTGGCTGACGAAGGCGTCACGCCAGCCGCCGTCATCGTCGGCGGCATAATGCCGGTCCAATGCCGCCGCGTAATCGTCCCGCTCGTCGCCGAACTGCTGCCGCCAGTCAGCCAGCCGCGCCGCATCGGGCGCCAGCAGACGGTCCCACAGGTAATGCCCCAACTCGTGCCGCAGGTGGCCCAGCAGGGTGCGGAACGGCTCGCCCATGGTGGTGCGCTGGCGTTCGCGCTCCACCGGGTCGGCTTCGACGATGTTGAGGGTGATGAGGCCGGCGGCGTGGCCGGTCATCACCTCGCGGAAGGTGGGGTCGGGGTCGGCCAGGAAATCGAAGGCAAGGCCCGTCTCCGGCTCGTCCACCCGGTTCGGCAGCGTCAGGCCGAGGCGCAGCAGGCCGTAGACGGCGCGGTGCTTGGCGATCTCCACCCGCTGCCACAGCGCCAGGGCGCCCGGTGTCGACAGGTCGGGAATGGTGCGGTTGAGGCGGCAGGCCGGGCAGAAAATCTCGTCCGCCGCCGCATCGGCCGCCAGCAGCCAGTTGCAGGCGTCGTGGCGGGCATTGTCGCACGGCCGCGCCTGCGGCGGCCGCACGGAAAGCCGCAGGTGATCGGGGTTGAACGCCAGGTCTGCGCCGCACTGCTCGCAGCGGGTGTTCTCGAAGTAGACCAGATTGCCGCAGGAGTCGCACTCGAACAGGCGCATGGACCTCACCCCGATGCCGTCATCGCGACCGTCAACGCGCCACCGCCGGGGGTGTTGCCGACCCCGTTCAAGTGATCTTCTTCAGCAACCGAATGAGCGTCTGCTGTTCGCTGCGGTCGAGCGGCGCCAGGGTCATGCGCGAGATTTCCTGTGCCAGCGGCAGCACCCGTTCGATGGTGCGCCGCCCCTCGGCGGTGAGGTCGATGAGGTGCAGACGCTTGTCGCCGGGATCGGGGGTCTTGTCGATCAGGCCGCGATCCTTCAGGCGCGACACCACCCCCTTGATGGTCGCCACGTCCATGGCGGTCTGACGGCCGAGCGAGTTCTGCGAACTGGGGCCGACCTCGTTCAGCTTGGCCAGGGCGGCGAATTGCTGCGCCGTCAGGTCTTCGCCGATATGGGTGCTGAAGATGCTCAGGTGGCGCTGCTGCGCCTTGCGCAGCAGAAACCCCACCTGACCATCAAGGGCGTAGCGCCGGCCGCCGCCGCCGCGCCGCCCGCCGGGCTCGGAGCCGGCGGGCGGCTCCGGTGCTTCTCCGGCGCGATGCGGCGCCCGTGCTTCAGCCATCACGTTTCTCCCTGCCAGCAGTCTCCCGCCGTGATACCTACCCGAAAGCGGATCACACCGCCAGATAGGCGTCGCGGATTTCCGGGTTGGCGTCCAGTTCCGGCAGGGTGCCCTCGAACTGCACGCGGCCGCGCTCGATGATATAGGCGCGGTCGGAGATCAGGCGGGCGAAGTGCAGGTTCTGCTCCGACAGGATGATGGTCAGGCCCTGGCGTTTCATCTCGATCAGCGCCTGCGCCATCTGCTCGACGATCTTGGGCGCCAGCCCCTCCGACGGTTCATCCAGCAGCACCAGCGACGGGTTGCCCATGAGGGTGCGGGCGATGGTCAGCATCTGCTGCTCGCCGCCCGACATGTGCCCGCCGGCCCGCCGACGCATGGCGGCCAGGTTGGGGAACAGCTCGTACAGCATCTCCGGCGTCCAGGTCGGCGCCCCCTCGCGCGGCGGCTGGCGGCCGACCAGCAGGTTTTCCTCCACCGTCAGGTCGGTGAAGATGCGGCGGTCCTCCGGCACGTAACCGAGGCCGAGGCGGACGATCTCGTGAGTCTTCAGGCCGCCGACCGGGTGACCGTCGAACACCACGTCGCCGGTGCGGGTCGACACCAGACCGACCAGGCTCGCGAAGGTGGTCGACTTGCCGGCGCCGTTGCGGCCGAGCAGCGCCACCACCTCGGCACGGGCGACCCGCATGTGGACGTCGAACAGGATGTGGGCGCGGCCATACCAGCTGTTGAGGCCGTGGACTTCCAGCTTCATGCGCTTGCCTCCATGGCCGGCTCGGCGTTGTAGAGGGCGCCCGATCCCAGGTAGACCGCCTGGACGTCGGGGTTGTTGCGCACCTCCTGCGGGGTGCCGTGGGCGATCAGTTCACCCCGGTTCAGCACCATCACCCGGTCGGCGTGGGTGAACACCACGTCCATGTCGTGTTCGGTGAACAGCACGCTGACGCCACGGGCGCGCACGATGTCGGCGGTCAGTTGCATCAACTGCACCCGCTCGCGCGGGGCCATGCCGGCGGTGGGTTCGTCCATCAGCAGGACGCGCGGCTGATTGGCCAGCGCGATGGCCAGTTCCAACCGCTTGAGGTCGCCATAGGCCAGCGTGCCGCAGGCGCGGCTTGCCTGTTCGGCCATGCCCACCAGTTCCAGCAGATCCCACGCCTCGTCGCGGTAGAGGTCGCCGGCGAAGGGGATCAGGGCGCGCAGGCGGCGGTGATGGGAAATCAGCGCCATCTGCACGTTCTCGATCACCGTCATGGAGCCGAAGGTGGCGGTGATCTGGAACGTCCGCCCCACCCCCAGCCGCCATACCTCGCGCGGCGGCAGGCCGACGATCTCCCGCCCGAACAGCCGGATCGAGCCGCTGTCGGGCTTCAACTGACCGTTCAGCATGTTGAAGCAGGTGCTCTTGCCCGCCCCGTTGGGACCGATGAGGGCGAGCAGCTCGCTCTCCCCCACCGTGAAGGTGATGCCCTTGGCGGCCTCGACGCCGCCGAAGGATTTACGCAGGTCGGTGACGGCGAGGGCGGTCATGGAACGGCCTCCTCTTCGGTCTCGGAT
>JAEWWF010000427.1 GCA_023396465.1 Pseudomonadota bacterium | reverse complement strand
CTCGAACACCACCGTGCCGCCGGGGCCGCCGCCATAGCGGGTCACGGTCTGGTAGCCGCGCGTCACCGTCACCGCGTCGGCGAGGCTGACCGCCGCCATGGAGGTCGGCGGGTCCATGCGGCCGGGGCAGGCGCCATGCACGAAAGCGTCGTTGTCGATGATGTTGAGGCGGGTCTGGCTGAGGCCCCGGATCACCGGGTCGAGGCCGTGGCCGCCGCTGCGGGTGGCATCGACGCCGGGCAGCGAACGCAGGAAGTCGCCGCCGTCGCTGTAGGGACGCTGGGCGGCATCGGTGCCGGGGACCACGGCAGTGGACGCGGGCAGCGGGCGGTCGGCCTCGACGACGACATCGGCCAGGGACAGGGTTTCGGCCGCCTGGGCGGTCAGGGGCAGCAGGCCAAGCGACAGCGACAGCACGGCGACGGAGGCGCCGCCGTTGCGGGTACGGTAGGTCATGATGAGTTTTCCCGATGATGGACGATCAGCACAGAACATCGCCCGGTCCAGGGGGACCGGCGAGGTCAGGTCAGGGCTGCGTCCTCGATCGGGGGCGCTCGGGTGCGGTAGGGCGTATGCTCCCGCGCGGTGACGACGCGCGGGTCTTCGCGCGGTGGGGCCAAAATGGCGATGGCTCGCCGTGGTGCCGCCGGCAACTGCGGGCCGGCCGCGATCGCGTCCCCGGAGAGCGAGGCGCAGTGCGGCAGGCAGAATATGCAGTAGGGTTTCGAGGCCGCCGGGGCGTCGCCGTCGGCGGCAACCGGCGTCACGAAGCCGGCGGCGGTGCAGATGGCGGCCAGATCGGCCAGCAGATTGCCGGCTTCCGCCGGGTCCGCCGGCTGTCGTGCCTGCGGCGGCACGATGGCCAGCAGCAGATTGAGGCAGAGGGCGACAAGGGCCAGACGCGGGGCAAGCGCCGTCAGCGCCCACCGGCGCCCGGTTCCTGCCGCACCTTGCCCCTTGTTCCGCATCGGCTGTTCCGCCTCCCGCCTGTGGGGGGCACCGTAGCGCTACAAAAATTGGGTGTAAAGTGGAACGGCCAAGCAGGCCGCGACCAAGGTCGCCCCGGCCTGCCTGTCAGGTCCGCCGCTCAGAACCCCGAGCGGTCGTTGCCGATGAGGGACATGAACTCGCGCCGGGTGGTCGGGTTGTCGCGGAAGGCGCCGAGCATGAGGCTGGTGACCATGGTGACGCCCGGCTTGCGGACGCCACGGGTGGTCATGCATTGGTGGGCCGCCTCCAGCACCACCGCGACGCCCTTGGGCTGGAGGACGTCGTTGACGGCGTTGGCGATTTGGGCGGTGAGTTTCTCCTGGATTTGCAGGCGCTTGGCATAAATCTCCACCACCCGGGCCAGCTTGGAGATGCCGACCACGCGGCGATCGGGAAGATAGGCGATATGGGCCTTGCCGATGATCGGCACCATGTGGTGCTCGCAGTGGCTTTCGATGCGGATGTCCCGCAGCAGCACCATCTCGTCGTAGCCGTCGGTTTCCTCGAAGGTGCGGCGCAGCACTTCCTCGGGGTCTTCGTCGTAGCCGGCGAAAAATTCCTCGTAGGCGCGCACCACGCGGGCGGGGGTGTCGATCAGGCCTTCGCGGTCGGGGTTGTCGCCGGCCCAGCGCAGCAGGGTGCGGACGGCGGCCTCGGCATCCTCACGGGTGGGGCGGCCGCTGGTGGTGGGGGAGGCGGCGGCGGCCTCGCGGAAGTCGCGCACGGCACTGGGGATCTTGACGGCTTTGGTATCGCTCACGGGCTCAACTCCCATCTCTCGGTCCGGACGGCCGGGGCGCGTCGGTCTTCTATGTCGTGCGAGGCAGCGGCGGCCGCAACCGTCATTCGCCTCATCCGAACGGGGCTTCATCTCTTACGGGGATGCGGGAGCCTCAGTTCACCGGGGTCCGGTCATGGGGGCTGTCGAGGGAAAAGGCGGGTACCGCCGCCTCGAACTGCTCGCCGTCCTCGTCCACGAACTCGTAGGCGCCGACCATGATGCCCGAGGGGGTCGCGAGCGGCGTGCCGCTGGTGTACTCGAAGCTGTCGCCGGGGTGGATGACCGGCTGTTCGCCGACCACGCCGGCGCCGCGCACCTCCTGCACCCGACCGATGGCGTCGGTGATGCGCCAATGGCGGTTCAGCAGCTGCACCGAGGTCGGCCGGTGGTTGATGACGGTGACGTGGTAGGCCCATACAAAATGACCGCCACCCGGGGAGGACTGGTCCTCCAGGTAGATGGATCGGACGCGGATGGTGATGCCGTTGGTGGTCTGTTCGTACATGCGTCAAGGGCCTCGTCAATGGCCGCCCGCGAGGGGGCGGGCGCTTCGTCAAGGTAGGGCGCCCGGCCTTTCCGCGCAAAAAAAATCCCCGCCGGGGCCCGGCGGGGAAGGCAAAGAGAGAGAGTAGAGAGTCGAGATGGACCTCTGGAGAAGGAAACGGAACTACCCCCCTTGGGGTTCCAACTCGGCTCCAGTTTATTTCGGATCGCGGTGGTCCCGGCGCAAGCCCTCCGATCGAAGGAAGGGGGGGAGGCGCCCCGACGGCCCTCAGCTTCCCCGCGCCGCTAGCGGAAAACCAGCGGGTTCGCGGGCCATCAGGCCGGCGGCGGCGACGGCGTCGGCTGATCACCTTTCGGCTTTGGCGGGAACGGTCGTCGGGGGGCGCCCTACACCGTAAGACGTGCGGAGGCGCTGCCGGGATGCCGTCGCTGCCCCTTTGGGCACCGCGCCCCAGTGCCATAATGCCAAGCTGCACTGGGGGCGCTGTCCGGTCTGTGATCGGCCAACAAAAAGCCGCTCCCATATGAGGTGGAGCGGCTGCCAAATATGCGCGAGACAGAAAAGGAAATGGTGCCCAGGGACGGAATCGAACCGCCGACACGGGGATTTTCAATCCCCTGCTCTACCAGCTGAGCTACCTGGGCACTGACGCTGTAACGTCGTGAGGTCGGCTTTATACGGAACGGGTTTCCCCTTGTCCAGCACAAAAAACACTTTTTTGTCAGTCCTGTTCGTCGGGTTCTGGGACGTAGCCTTCGGGCGGCGGCTCGTCGGTCGGCACCCGGTAGGTTCCGCCCAGCCAGCGGTTGAGATCGACGTCGGCGCAGCGGCGGGAGCAGAACGGACGGTAACGGGCCTCGGTGGCTTTGCCGCAGATGGGGCAGTGGGCGGTGGCGACGCGGGCGGCTTCGACGGGTGCGGACACGGACTGGCTCTTTCGCAGGATCAACGGGACGGCGGCAGCGATACGACCTCGACACGCTCCGGCGGCAGATCGGGGCGGTCGATCAGCCGCAGCGGACGGCACAGGCGGGCCTCTGCCTCGGCCAGCGCCGGGGCCAGCGGGCCGCGCAGGGCGGTGACGACGGCGACCGGCGCCTCAAGGGCGAGCGGTCCGCCGGCCGGTTGCGCGCGTCCCTGCCACACCGCGCGCCGCAGCGCCGCCAGGGCGATGGTCGCGGCGGACAGGCCGCCGTGGCCGTCGCCGAGCAGATCGGCCAGTGGCACCGGGCCGCGGTCACGGCGCAACTCCACCAGCCCGAGCGGCGAGACGCCGGCAAGATGGGTCGGCAGCACCGCCGCCGCAAGCCGTCGCCGCAGGGTCTCCAGCAGGTGGCGGCGGCCCTTGTCGCGGGGGTCGGGAACGAAATCGCAGACGATCTGACCGGCCAGACCGCGCAGATCAAGCTGTCCGACCAGGGCCGCCGCCGCCGCCGCGTTGGCGTCGGCGGGCGATAGCGGACCGGCGTCCACGTCCACCGCCACCAGGGCCGCCGTCGGCTCGATGATCAGGCGGGCGCCGCCGGGCAGAGGGACGTCCGGCAGCAGTGCCGCCTCGATGGCCTCGTCGATGCCCTCGTGGGCGAACAGGTCGCGCTCCTCCGCCGTCATGACGGCGGCAAGAGCGGGGTGGCCGGCGCGGGCGGCGGTAAGGGCCGGCCGGTGGTCGAACACGATCTCCGCCGGCGCCGGGCAGGTGTCCAGGGCCGCCGCCAGCACGTCCGGCGGCGGGGACAGCCGCAGCGGTGCCATTGCTCCGGCCGCCCGCGCCTGCACCTCCTGCCAGGCGGCGCGGTGGGTGGCGAGGCTGGCGGGCAGCCCGTCGGCGGTGGCGCCGGTGCGCACAACCGCTCCCTCGCCCGGCCGCAACAGCTCCGCCAGCAGCCCGTGCAGGCGGGCCCGTGTCTCGGCGGGCAGCTTGGAGGAGACGTTGGCGCCCGGTCGCTGGGGGGTATAGGCGAGGCAGTCGTCGGTGAAGGAGACCTTGGCGGTCAGCCGGGCGCCCTTGCCGCGCCGCGCCTCCGCCGCCACCTGGACGACCACCGCCGCACCCTCCGTCGGCAGACCGCCGGGGCAGTCGCCGGCGTTGAGAAAACCGGGCACGCCGCTGCCGATGTCGACGAAGGCCGCCCCACCCGACGGCAGGCGGCCGGTGACGCGGCCAAGGTGCAGGCTGCCGGCCTCGGCCATGCCCAGACGGGCATGGATCACCAGCCGCAGGACGTCATCGGCGTCCAGCACGGCGGCCCGGCGTTCCCCAGGGCTGTCGGAAATGAGGATGCGTCCGGCCGGGATTTCGGTCATGGGGGTGTCTCCCGCCGGAGAAAGTGGGCCGCCGCGCCGCCGCCGGGGCTCAGAGGGTGGGGCGGATGCCCACCGCCGCCAGCAGGTTGGCGGTTTCCAGCAGCGGCAAGCCGACGACGTTGGGGTAACTGCCGTTGACCTGTTTCACGAAAGCGCCGGCCAGCCCCTGGATGGCGTAGCCACCGGCCTTGCCGTGCCACTCGCCGGAGCGGATGTAGGCGTCCATCTCGCGGCTGTCCAGGCGCTTGAAGGTGACGGCGGTATCTACCAGCTTGTGCCACTGGCGCCCATCGGGGCCGATCAGGGTGACGCCGCCGTAAACGTGGTGACGGCGCCCCGACAGCAGGTCCAGGCACGCCCGTGCCGTCGCCTCGTCTTCCGCCTTGGGCAGGATGCGGCGGCCGACGCCGACCACCGTGTCGGCGGCCAGAACGGCGCAACCGGGATGGCGGGCCGCCACCACGCGGGCCTTCTCGGCGCCCAGGCGGGCGGCGTGCTGACGGGGGAGTTCGTCGCGCAGGGGCGCTTCGTCGACGTCCGCCGGATCGACGGCGGTCGGCACGATGCGGATCTGCTTCAGAAGGTCGAGGCGGCGGGGCGAAGCCGACGCAAGGACGAGGCGCGGCGGCTCTGTCACGGGCATGCCCTGGCGTTGCTCACTTGAAGCGGAAGGTGATGCGACCCTTGGTCAGGTCGTAGGGGGTCATTTCCACCGTGACGGCGTCGCCCGCAAGAACACGGATGCGGTTCTTGCGCATCTTGCCCGAGGTATGGGCGAGGATGTCGTGCCCGTTTTCCAGCTTCACGCGGAACATGGCATTGGGGAGCAGTTCGACGACCACGCCCTGAAACTCGATGAGATCTTCCTTGGCCATTATCCCTACCGGGCCCTATGGAAAAATGCCGACAACAAATGCGGTGGAGACCTGCCTAGGTCAAGCTCTTTTCACCGCCCGCGCGGAAATGCCTCATCCCGCCGGCAATCGGCTGGGCGGGAAGGCGGCGGTGATGCGTTTCATCAGTTCGTCGCGGACCTGGCGGTAGGCGTCCATCCGGGTCTCGCGGTTGCCCTCCACCAGCGCCGGGTCGAAGGTATTCCAGAACAGCACGTCGCAGGCCATGGTGCGGGTCATCTCCACCGCCGAGTGCTGCGCCTCCGGCGACAGCGAGACGATGGCGTCGAAGCTGGTGTCCTCCAACTCGTCGAAGGTCTTCGGCCGGTGGCTGGACACGTCGATGCCGATTTCGTCCATCGCCGCGATGACGAAGGGGTCCACCTCGCCCTTGCGCACCCCCACCGAATCGACGAACACGCGGGTGCCATGCAGGCGCTTCATGATGCCTTCGGCCATGGGAGAGCGAATGGCGTTCATGGTGCAGGCGAACAATACGCTTCCCGGCAGGTTCGTCGGCACCGGCAGCGCCCTCAGCCGCGGATGTGCAGGACGCAGAGCAGCGTGAACAGGCGCCGCGAGGTGTCGACGTCGATCTCCACCTGCTCGGCCAGCCGTTCGCGCAGAAGCTCGGCGCCTTCGTTGTGCAGGCCGCGGCGGCCCATGTCGATGGCCTCTATCTGGCTCGGCGAGGCGGTCTTTATGGCGCCGTAATAGCTCTCGCAGATCATGAAGTAGTCGCGCACGATGCCCCGGAACGGCGACAGTGGCAGGGTCATGCGGGTGAGCGGGGCGTCGTCGGGGTCGCGGACGTCCATCACCAGCCGGTTGTCGGCCAGGGACAGATGCAGGACGTAAGGGCCGCTCACCGTCTCGTCGTGGACCCGGAAGGTGTTTTCCTCCAGCAGGTCGTAGATGGCGACGGCGCGCTCGTGCTCGACCTCCGGCCGGCGGCGGACCAGCGTTTTCTCGTCGAGCACGACGTTGACGATGACCTCGCGGGCGCCGACGGCGGTCATGGTCTCAGCTCCGCGCCATGTTGAGACGCAGCGACACCGACAGGCCGTGCGCCTGGAGCCCCTCCGCGTTCGCGAGTGCCACGGCCGCCGGACCGATGGCGGCCAGGGCGCCGGCATCGCACCCGAGCAGCGAGGTGCGCTTCATGAAGTCGACCACCCCAAGGCCGGAGGAGAACCGCGCCGAGCGCGCCGTCGGCAGCACATGGTTGGGGCCGCCGACGTAATCCCCCACCGCCTCCGGCGTGTGGCGGCCAAGGAAGATGGCGCCGGCATTGGTGATGCGCTCGGCCAGGGCCTCGGGATCATCCACCGCCAGTTCCAGGTGTTCGGGTGCCACCTGGTCGACCAGCGGCACGGCGTCGTCCAGGCTGTCCACCACCACGATGGCGCCGTGATCGTTCCAGCTTTGGCGGGCGATGTCGGCCCGTGGCAGGGTTTTCAGCAGGCTGTCCACCGCCTCCATCACCCGGGCGCCGAAAGCGGCGTCGGTGGTGACGAGAATGGACTGGCTGGCGGTGTCGTGCTCGGCCTGGCTCAAGAGGTCGGCGGCGATCCAGGCGGGATCGTTGTTGCCGTCGGCCACCACCAGGATTTCCGACGGGCCGGCGATGCTGTCAATGCCGACTGTGCCGAATACCTGCCGCTTGGCGGCGGCGACATAGGCGTTGCCGGGGCCGACGATCTTGTCCACCGGCGCGATGGTCTTGGTGCCGTAGGCCAGGGCGGCGATGGCCTGGGCGCCGCCGATGCGATAGATCTCGTCCACTCCGGCGATCTTCGCCGCCGCCAGCACCAGCGGGTTGAGCTTGCCGTCCGGCGTCGGCACGCACATCACCAGCCGGCCGACGCCCGCCACCTTGGCCGGCAGCGTGTTCATCAGCACCGACGACGGATAGGCCGCCGTGCCGCCAGGCACATAGAGCCCCGCCGCCTGCACCGCCCGCCAGCGGCTGCCGAGCCGCACTCCGGCGTCGTCGGTGTAGTGGTAGCTTTCCGGCAGCTGCTTGGCGTGATACTCGCGCACCCGCTCCGCCGCCAGTTCCAGCGCTGCGATCAGCGCACGGTCGCAGGCGGCGTAGGCGGCGTCCACCTCGGCGGCGGTGACGCGCAGGGTCGCGGGTGTCAGGTCCAGGCGGTCGAAGCGGCGGGTATAGTCGAGGACGGCGGCATCGCCGTCGCGGCGCACCGTCTCCAGAATCTCCGCCACCACGGCGTTGACGTCGTGGGAGGTCTCGCGCTTGTCGTTGATGAGACGATCAAAGGCCTCGGTAAAGCCAGGCGTGCCGGCACGCAACTCAACGGGCATTCACGACCTCCCGGAACTTCTCGATCCAGCCGCCCAGTTCGTCGGGGCGGGTTTTCAGCGCGGTGCGGTTCACCACCAGGCGGGAGGTGACGTCGCAGATGTGTTCCACCTCCACCAGACCATTGGCCTTCAGGGTCGAGCCGGTGGACACCAGATCGACGATACGGCGGCACAGGCCAAGCGCCGGTGCCAGTTCCATGGCGCCGTTCAGCTTGATGCATTCCGCCTGCACGCCGCGACGGGCGAAGTGCCGCTTGGTCGTCTCGGGGTACTTGGTGGCGACGCGGACGTGGCTCCACTTGGCGGGGTCGTCCTCGCCCGACAGGTCCACCGGTTCCGCCACCGACAGGCGGCAGCGGCCGATATCGAGGTCGAGCGGCGCGTAGATCTCGGAGTAGTTGAATTCCATCAGCACGTCGTTGCCGGCCACACCCAGATGCGCGGCGCCGAAAGCGACGAAGGTGGCCACGTCGAACGACCGCACCCGCACGATGTCGATATGCGGATGGTTGGTGGTGAAGCGCAACTGGCGCGACTTGGGATCGTCGAAGGCGGGCTCGGGCTCGATGCCCACGGCCCGCACCAGCGGCATGCATTCTTCCAGGATCCGCCCTTTGGGCAGGGCGATCACTAGGCTTTCACGGCCCATGGGTGGCGTCTTCTCGGTGGTCAGCGGCAACGGTGGAGGCGCATGTTTACACGAGTCCCCTGTTGCGAACCACCCCGATGATGACTGAAGGCCGTCGCGCCCGGCCTCGACGGCTCAGAACCGTACCAGCGTCATGACGCCGAAGAAGCCGGCGGCCAGAACGGCCAGCATAAGGGCGATCCACATGGCGCCCCGCGACAGGGCATCGACGAAGCCGCCGCCGCGCCGGCCGCCGCCCCGGTCGGTGCCGTTGATGGCATCAACCAGCGCCTGCATGCGCTTGCGCAGGTGGGCCTCCTGGGCCTGACGCTTTTCCGGCGGCAACGAGGCATAAAATTGCTGCAACCGCCTGAGTTCTCGCTGGTTCTCGGCGACGCTGCGCGATTTCGGATCGGCCATTTCTCCCCCTCCGCCGGATCCTTACTGGCGGTTGAAGATACGGGAAGGGCGTCGTCGGGACAAATGGTTTATCAAAGGGGTTACTCCGCGGCGGCCAGCAGCGGGGCGGCCGCTACTTCTGACTGGCGGCGAGGCTGCGTGTCGCGGGCGAGGGCGCGGGCCTCGGCCAAACGGGCCCCCGGCCACACACGCAGAAGCGCGACCCGTTCCCGGCCCGGTCCGTCGATGAGGCGGTAGAGGTGGGTGTGGGTGCCGAAGCGGCGATGCACCACCGCCACGCAGCGATAGTCGGGCAGGCAGAGGATGTCGTCGTCGGGACCGGCGACCACGGCGGGCGCCAGCGGCGATACAATGGAACAGGACATGGCGATGCCTCCTCTCGATCCGATGGGAGGCTGACGCGATGCGCGGCGATGGTCCGAGGTCACCCGATTGGTTGCCGGTCCGGCCGCATCTTCCCCGCCCCGCACGGTTTGCGGCTCGGGAAGCACCACCTTGCCCGGGAAGGCAGGTTGGTGATGGGCGTCAGCCCACGCTCTTGATGCTGGGATGGTGATACGTCATGCCGTTCCCGGAAGCAAGGGGGAGAACGTCGTCGCGATGCTCTCCCCCCGCTTCCTGGGGGTGTCAGCGGTCGCCGCGCAGACGCTCGATATGGGCGCCGCAGGCGGCCAGCTTCTGCTCCAGACGCTCGTAGCCGCGATCCAGGTGGTAGATGCGGTTGACGATGGTCTCGCCTTCCGCCGCCAGCCCGGCCAGCACCAGCGACACCGAGGCGCGCAGGTCGGTCGCCATCACCGGGGCGCCGGACAGGCGCGGCATGCCGCGCACGATGGCCGAGGCACCATGCACGGTGATGCGGGCCCCCATGCGCAGCATCTCCGGCACATGCATGAAGCGGTTCTCGAAAATGGTCTCGGTGAGCATGGAGGCGCCATTGGCGGTGGCCATCAGGGCCATGAACTGGGCCTGCATGTCGGTGGGGAAGCCGGGGTAGGGCTCGGTCATCACGTCGACGCCGCGGATGTCGGCGCCGTCGGCGCGCACGCGCAGGCCACGGGCGGTTTCCTCGATCTCGACGCCGGCTTCCTCCAGGGTGCGGGTGACGGCGGTCAGGATGTCGGTGCGCACGCCAGTCAGTTCGATGTCGCCACGGGTGATGGCGGCGGCGACCATGTAGGTGCCGGTCTCGATGCGGTCGGGGATGACGCTGTAGTCGGCGCCGTGCAGCCGCTCGACGCCCTGCACGCGCAGGGTGGAGGTGCCGATGCCGGAGATGCGGGCGCCCATGGCGTTCAGGCAGTGGGCGAGGTCGCAGACCTCCGGCTCCTGCGCCGCGTTGGCGATCACCGTGTCCCCCTCGGCCAGCACGGCGGCCATGAGCGCGTTCTCGGTGCCGCCGACGGTGACCATCGGGAAGATGATGTTGCCGCCCTTCAGGCGCGAGGCGACGCGGGCGGTGATGTAGCCTTCCGACAGCTCGATGGTGGCGCCGAGCGCCTCCAGCGCCTTCAGGTGCAGGTCCACCGGCCGGGTGCCGATGGCGCAGCCGCCGGGCAGCGACACCCGCGCCTCGCCGTGGCGGGCCAGCAGCGGGCCGAGCACCAGCACGCTCGCCCGCATCTTGCGCACCAGATCATAGGGGGCGGTGGTGGAGGTGATCTCGCGGCAGCGCATGGCCAGCACGCGGCCGGTGGCGCCGCCGTTCTCGGCGTGGCCGTTCAGCTCCATCTCCACGCCGTGCTGGGCCAGCAGGTTGGCCATGGTGGTGATGTCGGCCAGATGCGGCAGGTTGGACAGCGTCAGCGTCTCGTCGGTCAGCAGCGCCGCCGGCATGAGCGTCAGCGCCGCGTTCTTGGCGCCGCCGATGGAAATGGTGCCACGCAGCGGCACGCCGCCGACGATGCGGATACGGTCCATGGTAACCCTGGCTCTTTCACAATAACTGGGGGACGGAACGGTGACGGCCGCATTCTGCCCCGACAGGATGGCGGCTTGGGGGCGAAGGTGTGTCACAGGCGCGGCAGGGTGACGCCCCGCTGGCCCTGGTACTTGCCGGCGCGGTCGCGGTAGGAAACGTCGCACTCCGGCTCGCCGCGCAGGAAGATGAACTGGCAGGCGCCTTCGTTGGCGTAGATACGGGCCGGCAGCGGCGTGGTGTTGGAGAACTCCAGCGTCACATGCCCCTCCCATTCCGGCTCCAGCGGCGTCACGTTGACGATGATGCCGCAGCGGGCGTAGGTGGACTTGCCGAGGCAGATCACCAGCGTGTCGCGCGGGATGCGGAAGTATTCCACCGTGCGCGCCAGGGCGAAGGAATTGGGCGGGATGACGCAGACGTCGGTGTCGCGCTCGACGAAGCTCTGGTCGTTGAAGTTCTTGGGGTCCACCACCGCCGAGTCAACGTTGGTGAAAATCTTGAACTCGCTGGCGACGCGGGCGTCGTAGCCGTAGGACGACAGGCCGTAGGAGATGACTCCCTGCCGTTCCAGGCGATCGGTGAAGGGTTCGATCATGCCCTTCGCGTGGGCCATTTCCCGAATCCAGCTGTCGGGCATCACGGGCATGGGGACGATCCTTCCGTCTTGGTCTGCTGATTACGCTTACTTGCCGTCGCCGGCCGGTTCGCCGCCGCCGGGGCCGGCGGCGGCATCATCCTCGGCCTTGGCGGCGGCTTCACGGGCGCGCAGCTGTTCCTTGCGCTTCAGCAGGTTGGCGCGCAGGGCCTGAGCGCGCCGTTCCAGGCGGTCTTCGACACGGTCCTGCCCCTTGCCGGAAAGGCGGGGCGGGTTCCGGTCACGCTTCGACATGGTCGACATGGACGGACACTCTGGTTGCGAGGCTGATGGTAAAGTGGCGCATCCTCCCTTCTGCCGCCGGTCCCGTCAAGAGCGGTGCGACGACGCCACGGCTATCGCTTCAGGGGACTGAGACAAGGCTGTCGGGTCTGCGCCACCTGTGAGTCCTGTAGGGCTTTGTTTTCCTGGACGAGGCTTCCCATGGATCAGCCACCGCAGCGGATCGGCCTACTGGGGGCGCTTTTCGGCTTTGGAGGATCACCGGCAGCCGTGACGGGGCCGGTATCCGCTGGATAAAATCCTGCCGCGGTCGCCGAGACCATCGTCCGACGCGGCGGCGACTACCTGCTGGCCCTGAAGAACCTCCCCGCGCCGTCCCCGCCCCCTGGGGGCGCGTTTCCGGAGGTCCCCAGCTGAAGCGATTCCCCTGCCGCAGGTCTGATCCTCCAGTTGGCAGATAAGATGATATACTACCCCGGCGCCGGATGTCTGGGCTCATCCGAAACGAGAGGGT
>JAEWWF010000060.1 GCA_023396465.1 Pseudomonadota bacterium | reverse complement strand
CTTATCTGCTGGCCGCCTACGCACCATGGTTTCCGGCGGAGACGGTGTTTCTGTGCGTGGTCGATCCTGGGGTCGGCACCGACGAACGGCTGCCGCTGGTGGTGCGCGCCGAGGGCCGCTGGTTCGTCGGTCCCGGCAATGGTCTGTTCGAGCCGCTGATGCGCCGCAGCCCGCAGCCACCGGAGGTCTGGCGCATCGCCTGGCAGCCGCCGGGGCTGTCGGCCAGCTTTCATGGCCGCGATTTGTTCGCGCCAGTGGCGGCGGAGTTGGCGGCCGGCGGCGCTACCTCTTGCCGACTGGAGGCTGTCGACTCGGTTACCGGCCGTCGCCCGGAATGGCCCGATGACCTGGCCCGTATTGTTTATATCGACCACTACGGCAATGCCATGACCGGCCTGCGAGCCTCGGCGGTGTCGGCGGACAGTGTGTTGACGGTTGCCGCAACCTCCGTCGTGCCGGCCCGGACTTTTGGCGAGGTGCCGATGGGATGCACCCTGTGGTATGAGAACTCAACCGGACTGGTGGAGATCGCCGTCAACAGGGGGCGGGCCGCGGAAACCTTGGGGTTGCGGCTCGGCATGACGGTCGATCTATCCTAAGGGTCGTGGCAGGCGCGCCGCAATGCGCGTATCCTGTTGCGCAAGAACTATAAAGCGTGGAAGCTGACGTGATACGGTCGAGTGGGGAAAGCGACAGACCGATGCGGTGTCGAGAGGGGTGCATTCGGATATGTCATTCACCGTAAAGTTCTGGGGCGTGCGGGGCAGCATCGCGTGCCCTTCCCCAAACCATGTCGTCTATGGCGGCAACACCAGCTGTATCGAGGTGATCGCCGGCAAGCGGCATATCATCCTCGACGCTGGCACGGGCATCCGTAACCTGGGTCACCGGTTCATCCAGGACGCCATTCAGGATTCCGTGCTATTGCTGACCCATACGCACTGGGACCACATCAACGGCTTTCCCTTCTTCGCGCCATTCTTCCAGAAGAACCACAGCTTCGACATCTACGCCGGCCATCTGGGCGACAGCGGCGGGGTGCAGAGCGTGCTGGCCTCCAGCATGTCCAACCCCATGTTCCCGGTGCCGTTGGCGGCGTTGCAGGCCAGTCTGAGGTTCCATGATTTCGAGGCCGGCGAGACCCTGGACCTCGGGCCGGGGGTGACGGTCAAGACCGCGCCGCTCAATCACCCCAATGGTGCCACCGCCTACCGCATCGAGTTCGATGGCCGGTCGGTCTGTTACGTGACCGATACAGAGCATGTGCCCGGCCACCCCAACGAGAGCGTGCTGGGGCTGATCGCCGGGGCCGATCTGGTGATCTACGACAGCACCTATACCGATGCCGAGTTCCCGGCCCGCGTTGGTTGGGGCCATTCCACTTGGCAGGAGGGCGTGCGCCTGTGCCGTCAGGCGGGGGTGAAGCGGTTGGCCATCTTCCACCACGATCCCGACCATGACGACGCCTTCATGGCGGAGTTGGAGGACGAGGCGCGCCTAATGTGGGACGGCACTTTCGTCGCCCGCGAGGGGATGCAGGTGACGGTCGGGGACTGAGCCGGTTCCGTCGCGCGCCGCCACCATCAGCGGATCGTTGTAGAGGGCGGCTCCCCCGCGGGGACAGCGTCTGCTGGTGGAGCACCAGTTCCCCCAGGATGGGGCATGACCAGGTGCGGGGACGCGACGGCGCAGCCGCTCGCTCCCCCGCGCCAGCCGCTGTCCAGTGCAATAGGCGATCAGATACAAATGGTGAGCACCCGGAGGCAGCGTCGCGGACAGAGGGGGCTGGCGAAGATGGCGACGGCCATCGGCGGCTCAGCTCCTGCACGGTGAATGCCTGGAGTTCCCACTGGGGGCGTGCGTCATGCCGTGCGCGGCGGTCGGGCGCCCGTCTTCGGTCAGCGCGGATAGACCCGCATCACCACCCGCCGGTTGACCTCCTGGTTCATGGGCAGCGGGTCACCATAGGCATCGCGGTTGGGCACCTTGGGCCGGGTGTCGGCATAGCCGATGGCCTCCATGCGCTCCGGCGCGATGCCGGTATCGGCGAAGAACCGCACCACCCGCGTGGCGCGGGCCGCCGACAGTTCCCAATTGGAGGGGAAGATTTGGGTGGCGATGGGGGTGTCGTCGGTATGCCCCTGAGCTTCGATCTGGAAGCCGCGATAGCGTTCCGCCGCGATGGTGGCGGCAATACGCTGCAAGGCCGGGATGGCATCCTCGCGGATTTCGGCCGAGCCCGGTTCGTAGAAGGCGGAAGAGGCGAACTCGATAGTCAAGCCCTGGTCGTCGGTGCCGACGGCGACCACGTCCTCCAGCTTCATGGCCTGCACGGCGTCCTGCACGTCGATTTTCAGCAGCTGGATCGGCCGCACCGTGTCGCGATTGCCGATGCCCTTGGCGACGCCCGCCTTCACTTGTTCAAACAGCACCACGTCCACCTTGGAGATGGACACCAGCATGATGAAGAACGTCAGCAGCAGGGTGACCATGTCGGCGAAGGTGGTCATCCAGTCTTCGTCGGCTTCCACCTTTTTCCGCTGAAAGCGGTTCCCCATGTTCTGGATCATGGCGCTAGCCTTTCCGCATCCGGTCGATGCTGAAGTGGATGGACGGGTCGAGGTAGGCGTTCATCTTGTCCTGGATGTACCGCGGGCTTTTGCGCTCGGCCAGCAGGGCCAGGCCCTCGGCGATCAGGTAATTGCGGAACCGCAGGATTTCCTCGCGCTGCTGCACCTTGGTGGCGGCCGGCAGCAGGATCAGGCGGGCGAACAGGATGCCGTAAAGGGTGGTGATCAGCGCCACCGCCATGCCGGGGCCGATCTTCGACGGATCCTCGCCCATGTTGTCGAGCATGATGATCAGGCCGACCAGGGTGCCGATCATGCCGAAGGCCGGGGCCGTTGATGACATGGCGCGCAGGATGTCGGACTGCACGGTGTTGCGCTGGAAGGTGGTTTCGACCGTGGTCGCCAGAATTTCGCGGATTTCCTGGCCGGTGTAGCCGGAGATCACCAGATCGATGCCGAAGCCGAGGAAGCGGTCCTGGTGACGGATCTTGCCGGCATCGCTTTCCAGCCCCGGAAGCCCGCTTTTCTGGATGATGTATCCCCAGCGGATCACCCGGCCGACCTCGTTGGTGAGGATGGAACGGGTGACCTTGTTGATGAAGAGCACCGATTGCAGGCTCTTCAGCGACAGCACCACATAGCGGAATTCATAGGCGGTGAAGGTGGCCGCGAAGGTTCCACCAATGACCATGATCACGCTGGGCAGGTTCAGGAAAACCCAGAAATTTTCGGTGGATAGAACGATGGCGCCGACGAACAGCCCAAAGCCGACCAGCACACCGATGATCGTAGCGAACGACATATAGCTTCTGCCCCTCTGGACGCGCCGTTCTCGGCCCCGTCTCCCCCGGACGCGCCACCGGTCTTACGGAGTAAGCACTATAGGCGAAGGTCGCTCCAAAAGACACTATTTCCGATTGGGTGTCGCGCGGTTCCTGCTCAGCGCTCGCGGAAGGCCTCGTGGCGCAGCTTCAGGACGGGCTTGATCAGGTAGTCGAGCACGGAGCGGGTGCCCGTGTGGATATCCACGGTCGCCTGCATACCCGGTGTGATGGCGAATTCACCGGGATTTTCACCCAGATAGTCCTTGTCGGTCTCGATCAGGACGCGGAAGTAGGGAGGCTCCCGCTCCGGTGCCGTCGAGTCGGGGGCGACGTGAGTGACCCGCCCCTCCAGACCGCCGTAGCGGGCATAATCGTAGGTTGAGACTTTCACCGTCGCCGGTTGACCTTCGCGCACATAGCCGCGATCCACCGGGCTCAGCCGTGCCTCGATGATCAGGGTATCGCCGGTCGGCACGATGTCCATGATCGCTTCGCCGCCTTTGACCACGCCGCCGATGGTGCTGTAGCGCATGTTCTTGACGACGCCGTCGATGGGGCTGCGTACCTCGGTGCGCAGGGCCTGATTGGTGGCATCCTTCAGCAGTTCGTTGGTGCGGGCGATGTTCAGCTCGGCGTCCGAAATGCCTTCCTGGGCCTCGCGGCGGAAGCGGAGGGTTTCCTCCTCGACGCGCTTCAGGGCCTCGGCCAGGGCGGCCTGGGCGCGCGGGATGCTCTGGCTGATGACGGCGAGGTCGCCCTCCAGGGACTGCATCTCGGACTGCAACTGAAGGTGTTCAATCTTCGGGGTCAGATTGTCCTTCAGCAGTTCCGCCGACATGGCGAGCTTCTGCCGCGCCAGCCGCAAGGCGGAGCCGAGCGCCGCCTGCTTGGCCTCGTATTCGCGGATCTCCAGGCGGCGCTGCTCCGCCTGATCCTCCAGCACCGCGATCTGTTTGGCCAACTCGCTGCGGCGGGCGAGGAACGCCTCGCGCTCCCCTGCCGCCAGATGCGGGCGGCGGGCGGCTTCCTCGGCCGGCAGGACCAGATCGGTCCCTCGCGCCT
>JAEWWF010000426.1 GCA_023396465.1 Pseudomonadota bacterium | reverse complement strand
CCAGCGGTCGAGCGCATCCTGCAGGGTGCGGGCGATGTCGGTCGGCGCCGTGCACAAGCTCAGGTCGCGCGACACGATGACGAGGCGGCCGTCGCGGCCGTCCTTCAGGCTGGCGAGTTTCATGCCTGCGTCCCTCCCTCACCGTGCCTGCCAGGAGCGGTAATACTCCGTCCACTCCACCCCCTCGGGCAGCGGCGGCACCTGGAGGAGATCGCGGGTATCGACCATCACCGCCACCTCGTCGGTGTCCTTGCGGGCGTGGCGTTGGGCGGTTTCATAGGCCTTGGGATGCGGCCCGTGCGGAAAGCCGACCGGGTGATAGGTGGTCATGCCGGGGTGGATGTTGTCGCGCGAGAAGAACTCGCCGCGGTGGTAGAAGATGAACTCGTCATAATCGACGTTGCTGTGGAAGTAGGGCAGCTTCAGCGCGCCGGGATCGGATTCGATGGGGCGCGGCGCGAAGGTGCAGACCACCACCCGCCCGGCCAGGAAGGTGGTGTGGGCCGACGGCGGAACGTGGTAGCGGGCGCTCATCAGCGGCCGGATGTCACGCCAGTTCAGCCGCACCGGGGCAAGGTTGCCGTGCCAGCCCACCGCATCCAGCGGATTGAAGGCATAGGTCACCTGCGACACCTGTCCCTCGCGCTTGATCAGGCAGGTGGTTTCCGCCTCGGAATACTGGTCGCGGAAGGCCTCGTCGATGCGCGGCACCGCCAGCACCGCCGGATCGAAGATGGCGTGGGTGCCCATGATGCCCTTTTCCGGCAGCTTGAAGCTGTCGCCGGTGGCCTCGATCATCAGTACCTCGGCCGGCTCGTCGCACTCCAGGCGCCACTGCACGCCGCGCGGCACCACCAGGTAATCACCGTCGCGGAAGGTCATGTGGCCATAATCGCAGAAGAAACGGCCGCGCCCCTGGTGGAAGAACAGGATGTCGTCGCCATCGGCATTGCGGGCCAGCACCGGCATCGCCCCCTCCGTGCGCCAGAACCGCACCTTGGTGGCGGCGTTGTGCAGCACCAGTTGCGCCGCCCAGGGGTCGTGGCCCACCTCCGTCACCTTGTTGAGGTCGAAGGCGCGCGGCCGCAACGGCCCCTCCCACTTGACCCAGCCGGTCGGCGGGTGTTTGTGATGGATCTGGGACGCCGGGCCGAGAAAACCCTCGCGCCCCATCTCCTGCTCGTAGGTGCCTTCGGGCAGGTCGCAATGGGCCTGCCGGCTCGCCAGCCCCTCCACATGCGGAAAGGAAATCCAGTTCTTCATGGCCGTCGCCTCGATCTTGCTGTTGCGCGGTGCCCTTCCGAGTGGCTTGCCCGCCGCCTCCGATCACATTAGTTTCAAATGAAACCACTTCCAAGGACAAATGCGATGAGGGATGGCAAGCCCGCGCCCGACACCCCGCCGCCACCGCTGCTGTTGGATGCCTTCGTACCCTACCGGCTGTCGGTGCTCGCCAACACCATCAGCCGATCGGTGGCGGCGATTTACGAGGAGCGGTTCGGCCTCACCATCCCCGAATGGCGGGTGATGGCGGTGCTGGGGCTGGAGGACGGCGGGCCGGAGCCGGTGAGCGCCAATTCGGTCGCCGCCCGCACCGCCATGGACAAGGTGCAGGTCAGCCGCGCCATCGCCCGCATGGTGCAGGCGGGTCTCGTCAGCCGCGACACCGACAGCGCCGACCGCCGCCGCTCCGCCCTCTCCCTGACGGACAAGGGCCTGGCCGTCTACCGCCAGATCGTGCCGGCGGCACGGCGCTATGAACAGGAGTTGCTGGAGGCCCTCAGCCCCGAGGATCAGGCGGCGCTCGACCGGCTGCTGTCCACCCTGCATGCGGCGGCTGTGGCACGGGCACGGGCGCAAGGCGTAGACTAGGAAGACCCAGTGATCCGAAGGGAACCCTCACCATGATCCGCTTTCCCCTGCCCGCCCGCCTTGCCGCCGCCGGTCTTGCCGCCGCGCTGCTGGCTGCCTGTGCCGGAGCGCCGGGAACGGCGCCCTATGATCCCGCCACCGACCCGATGATCGCCGGTGGCCGCCCCGGCGCCATCGTCTACAGCGACACCTGGAAACCCGGCTGGTCCTACGACATGGACGACGGAAAGTACTACTACATCGTGCCGCCACCCCGCTGAGGCTGGTCTGGCGATTGCGCCCCGTCGCGCGAACTTGACATTGGACATCGCCCGCAATAGAGAGGCGCAAGCAGCGACCGCCCCCCCGCCCATCGGGTTCACGAGGCATCGCTGCGTCGGCAGCGGATGGGCCGCTGCCGACAGAGGTCTCCCCGCACATACCCTCTGCGGCGGCGAAGTCCGGGTTCCAGCATCGGCATCAGCCGCGACGTGTGCGCCCCCGACGATACCAGCCAAACGGTTAGTCACGTTTGCCCCGCCGGACAAAAGAGCCGGCGCCGAAGCCGCCCGGCCGAAGTTCTCAACCCTTTACGATACCCCGCTTTAGGGCGCGCTCGCGGTCGCGGCGGCGGCCGTCCTTCCCTCTCGACAGCGAATTTACCTCTATCCGAAGAGGTAAGACCTGTGGATAAAATCGACCGGCCGACGGCACGTGCGACAGCGAGGGAGAGGGACTGATATGCGATTTTTGAGTACTTTGCGGGGAGCGATCCTGGTGCCGGTGCTGACGGCCACGGTTGTCAGCCTGGCCTTGCTCATCACCTTTGCCGCCATCTTGCAGCGCAACGACGCGGAGATGCTGGACAGCGCCATCATGGAGGAAACGGCCGAGCGCGCCGCGCGCAGCTTTGAAGGCTTCATGCAACGCGCCGCCGCCGTCGCCGAAGGCAATGCCGCCATGGTCGCCGCCGCGATCGACGGCGGTTCCTGGGACCGCGCCGACAACGCCGTCAGCCTCGCCGGCCAGTTGGCCGCCCATGAATACCTCACCGGCGTCTATATCGGCTTGGAGCCCGACGCCGATGGCCGCGATGCCCAGCACACCGCCGATGGCCTGGGGACCGAGGGCGAAGGCCGCTACCTTCTCTACGCCGTGCGCTCCGCCAACGGCTCGGTAGTGCTGGAGGCGGCGCCCCTGACCGGGGATGCGGCGGAGGAGTTCTGGTACCGCCAGCCCATGCAGGAACGGCGCACCGTCATCACCCCGCCCTACGAATACACCGCCGCCGGCCGCACCCTGCTCATGACCACCGTCAGCGCGCCCATCGTGCTGAAGAGCGGCAAGGTCATCGGCATCGCCACCAGCGACGTCGCTCTCGACATCATCGCCAAGGAATTTTCGGCCCTGAGGCCGTTCGAGGCGGGCACGGTCGGGCTGATCAGCCATAACGGCATCTGGGCCGCTCACCCACAGGCTTCGCGCATCGGCACGCCCGTCGGCCCGGAGGAAAGCGAATTGGTGCAGGCCGCCGCGCGCGGCGACCACTGGGTCGGCGAGCGGGGCGACAACCTCTCCGCCAGCGCCGGCACCACACTGGGCGACATCCGCGAGCGCTGGACGGTGATCGCCGAGGCGCCGCTGGAGGTGGTCTATGCCCCGGCCCGCCGCACCACATGGCTGCTCGTTGTCGCCGGCGGTGTCACCATGGCGGTGCTGGTGGTGGTCGGGCTGTGGATCGCCCGCCGCATCAGCCGTCCCGTGGTCGCCATGACCGCCACGGTCGAACGTCTCGCCGCCGGCGATTTCGATGCCCCGGTGCCGGTGGCCTGCCGCATTGGCGAGGTGGATTCCATCGGCGTCGCCATGGCCGACTTCAAGGACAAGTTGCGCGCCGCCGAGGAGCAGCGCCGCGAGCGTGACCGGCGTCAGCAGGCCGACCTGGAGCGCGCCGCCGACCTGCGCCGTCTGACCGAAACCTTCGATCACGAGGTCGGCGAGATGGTCACCGGCCTCGCCTCGGTCGCCACCGAACTGGAGGCGACGGCGCAGTCCATGAGCAGCATCTCCGAACAGACCGCCCGTCAGGCGGAAGCGGTGGCCTCGGCTTCCCACAATGCCGAGGCCAGCGTCGAGAGCATGGCCTCGGCGGCGGAGGAACTGTCGGCCTCCATCGCCGAGATCGCCCGCCATGTCTCGTCGTCGTCGTCGGTCGCCAGCGAGGCCAGCCAACGGGCCACCTCCGCCCGGGATCTGGTCGGCGGGCTGTCGACGGCGGCCGGACGCATCGGCGAGGTGGTGAACCTCATCAACGACATCGCCAGCCAGACCAACCTGCTGGCACTGAACGCCACCATCGAGGCGGCCCGCGCCGGCGACATGGGCAAGGGCTTCGCCGTGGTCGCCAACGAGGTCAAAAGCCTCGCCAACCAGACCGCCCGCGCCACCGAGGAAATCGCCGGCCAGATCAAGGAAGTGCAGCAGGCGGTGGAGGAAACCGTCAGTGCCATGGACTCGATCTCCACCATCATCGAGGAGATCAACACCCTCAGCACCACGGTCGCGGCGGCGGTGGAGGAACAATCCGCCGCCACCCACGAAATCGCCCGCAACGCCCAGTCGGTGGCGGGGGACACCAGCGAGGTGGTCAGCCACATCGGCGGCGTCAGCAGTGGCGCGGCGGAAACCCTGAAAGCCGCCAAGGCGGTGCTGGACGAAGCCGAGTCCATGGCCAGCCGCGCCGATGGTCTGCGCCGCAAGGTGGACGACTTCCTGGCCGCCGTGGCGTCGTGACAGCACGGAGGGACCGGGGGCCACCGCTGACAGGCGGCCCCCGGTCCTAGGCCGCCGCCGCCCGCGCCACCGCCGCGCGCAGCCACTGATGGGCTGGATCACTGCCGCGTCGCTGGTGCCATACCTGCACGAACGGAAACGGTGGAATCGCGAACGGGGGTGAAAACACCTCCAGTGTCGGATCATGCGCGACGGCGACAAGCCCTTTGCGGGCAACAGTCAGCACGAGATCGGTGCCGGCGATCAAACGTGGCGCGATTCCCCAATGGGGCACCGTCAGGACGACACGGCGGACATGACCGGCGGCCTGCAAGGCGGCATCGATCTCGCTTCCCGCCCCGTCCGACATGGCCACCAGCAGGTGCGGACGGGCGAGGTAAGCGTCCAAATCGAGCCCTTTGCCCTCCGCCGCCGACTCCCGCGCCAGCCCCCGGCGGTCGGCGAGGCAAGCGAAGTTCTCCATGAACAACACGGCGGACTCGACATGATCGGGCAGCCGGGGAAACACCCCGAGGGCCAGATCGCACTCGCCATCCATCACCTGCTGAAGCATCGCTTCCCGGCTGGCCTGCCGGACCGTCAGGGCAATGCCGGGCGCCTGCGCGCGCACCGCCGCCACCAGGCCGGGCAACACCACTTCCGAGCCATAGTCCGACATCGCCAGGCGGAACGTCCGGCTTTCCCGCGTCGGATCGAAGGGTGACGGCCCCAGCACCTCCCGCACCTGCCGCAGGGCCTCGGCCAGGGCCGGCGCCAGCGCGCGCGCCCGCGCACTGAGGACGAAGCGGCCATCACGGCGGATCAGCAACGGATCGTCGAACAGGTGTCGCAAGCGCGCGAGGGCGTGACTGACCGCCGGTTGGCTCATGTTCAGCCGCACCGCCGCCCGCGACACATGTCGCTCCGCCAGCAACGCATCGAGCACCACCAGGAGGTTGAGGTCGATGCCGCGCAATGTATTCATCTGATGCATGATCAAGATAATACAGTGGAATTGGAATTCGCACAGTGGATGATGCATCTGGGAACCCAGGAGGTTCACCATGCAACTCACATCCCTGTTCCTCGTCCTGGCCGCCGTCGTCACCGGCGCGGTCGTTCCGTTCCAGGCCGGCGCCAATGCCGTCCTCGGCCGCGCCCTTGGCCATCCCCTGTGGGCCACGGCGGTCTCGCTCTGCGTCAGCCTCGCCTGCATCATTCCGGTGATGCTTCTGGCACGGGTCGAGCCGCCCACCCTGTCGGGCCTGACACACGCCCCGCGCTGGGTGTGGATCGGCGGCATCGTCGGCGTCGTCTACGTCACCGGCGCCCTCATCCTGGCGCCCAAACTCGGCGCCGCCGGGTTCATCGCCGCTGTCATCGCCGGGCAGATGCTGGCGTCGATCCTCATCGACCACTGGGGACTGATCGGCTTTCCGGTCCGGCCGGTGTCGCCGTCGCGCCTCCTCGGGCTCGGGCTGATCCTGCTCGGGCTGCTGATGACGCACATCCCGGGGGTCCTCTCCAGGGGTCAGAACGGGCTGTAGGGCGTCCTCCCGTGAACGCCAGTCCCTCAGCAAGTTCTTCCCCCAAAGCCTCACCTCCCCTAAACTTGCATACAAACGACCCCGCGAATGGGTCCAAAACGTTCAGGGAGGACCATCCATCATGCAGCATCTGGGCAGCTTCGATTTCGTCATCGTCGGCGCCGGCAGCGCCGGCTGCGTCCTCGCCAACCGACTGAGCAAGGACGGGCGTCATTCGGTGCTGCTGCTCGAAGCCGGCG
>JAEWWF010000417.1 GCA_023396465.1 Pseudomonadota bacterium | reverse complement strand
GTGCTGCACCAGCGGCGGAATGTCGTCCTTGCGCTCGCGCAGGGCCGGCAGGAACACCGGCACCACGTTGATGCGGTAATAAAGGTCGGCGCGGAAGTCGCCCTTGGCGACCGCCTCTTCCAGGTTCTTGTTGGTGGCGCAGACGAGGCGCACGTCCACCTTCAGGGTGCGGGTGCCGCCGACCCGCTCGAACTCGCCTTCCTGTAGCACGCGCAGCAGTTTGGCCTGGAAGGAGGGGGAAATCTCGCCGATCTCGTCCAGGAACAGGGTGCCGCCGGACGCCTGCTCGAACCTTCCCTTGCGTTCCTGGGTGGCGCCGGTGAAGGCGCCCTTCTCGTGGCCGAACAGTTCGGATTCCAGCAGCGTTTCCGGCAGCGCCGCGCAGTTGACCTTGACGAAGGGCTTCTCGCTGCGCGGGCTGAGGTAGTGGACGGCGCGGGCGATCAGTTCCTTGCCGGTGCCGCTCTCGCCGCGCAGCAGGACGGTGGAGCGGGTGGGCGCCACCTGCTGGATCTCGGCGAAGACCCGCCGCATGGCGGCACTGTCACCGATGATGTTGCCGATGGCCAAGTCTTCCTGGGCGGCATCCACCCCGTCGCGCAGCCGCTTTTCCAGCGTCGCCTTCTCGGCCATCAGCAGTTCGCGGTCACTCGCCACGGTGTCATGCAGGCGGATGGTCTGGCCCACCAGATTGGCCACCATGGTCAGAAAGCGGACATCCGACTCGAACTTGAAATGGACGTCGGTCTCCCACTCCCGTTCGATCGACAGCATCCCCTGGGCTTCACCCCCGATCTTGATCGGTACGGCGATGACCGAGATGACATCGCCGGCTTCCGCATCGGCATGGGACAGGTAGTCGGCGAAAGCCGGATCCTCGACCGCATTCCCCACCACCATGGGCACGCCGGAGCCAAGCACGCGGTCGATCACCGCCGGCGGAAACTGGCATAGACCGTTCTGCAATGCCTGACGCGACAGGCCGGAGGCAGCGACGATGCGCACGGGCGCAGTCTTCTGCCGCCGCAGGGCGATGAGGCCGCGGCGCATCTGAAGATAGGAACTGAGCAGGTTCAGCACGTCATGCAACGACTTCTCAAGGTCCAGCGAGGACCCAAGAATCTTGCTGATCTCATAGATGCTTATGAGAGACAGTGCGTCACCGCCGGTGGCATCGTGTTTCATCCACCCACCCTCCAGAACGGCAAATCGCTCTCTACATTAACCACTATAGGGGACTTGTGTGCGACGCAGCAACCAGACACTTCGTGCATGTATGCCCCGGCCACTTTCGCACAAGCGCTTACTGCATCATTCAAGTTCAACTGCCGGTGAAAGCCAGACGCTCAGCGTCGACTCCATTGCAGCGCAACATTCGGAGAACAACCGGAGCGGCCAGCCGACGACGGTTTACTCCATCTCTTTCGTGCAACGCTCGACCAAAGAGGGATACGCCTAGCCTGAAGGCGCGGGGACTTGCCTTTTTACCGCACGCCGCGCAGGATCGGGGGCGCCGGAGAACCGGGCGGATGGCGGGCTGGGGGCGGCCCGCGAGGCTAGAGGGGTGTCCATGAACTCAGACTCCGAGATCGAGCGGCTGCGCGCGCAACGGTCGCGGTTCATCGCCTTCGCCTTCGCCGGCAATGACGTGCTTGTGGAACTGAACGAAGATGCCTGCGTCACCTATTGCGCCGGCACCATCGAACAGATGTTCGGACAGCCCCCCAAGGCGCTGAAGGGCACCCCCATTCACGACCTGATCGCCGACCGCGACATGCTGATGCTGGACGAGTTGCTGCTGCGTCTGCGTCGCACCGGCCGGCTGGATCGCATCCCGCTGTTCTTCCGGGGCCCCCACGGGGATCAGCGCCTCAGCCTGTCGGCCATCCTGCTGCCCGAAACCCCGGACGCCACCTATCTTACGCTGACCCACATCAAGGGGCTGGCGGCGCTTGGCGTGCCGGACGTGGTGAAGGCCCCCATTGCCGTCGACAGCTTCGCGGCCAAGGTGAAGGACAAGATCCGGGGCGGCGAGGTGGATGACGCCCAACTCACCCTGCTTGACCTGACACCGGATAAGCTGACCGACCTGCCGGCCGATCGCGCCGAACAGTTCATGGGGTCGGTCATGGACTACCTGCGTGCTTGGTCGGTGGGTGGCGACGGCGTCGGACGGCTGGAGAACGGCTCCCTCGGCGTGCTCCACGACGGCGCCTTGAAGCAGGACGACATCTCGAAGAAGGTCAACGACATGTTGGCCGTCTTCGACCCTTCGGCGGGGTCCATCGACATCAAATCCGCCACCGTACAGGTGGACGGCGGCGACCTGTCCGACGAGGATCTGTCCAAGGCCCTGGTCTACACCATGAACTCCTTCATGCGAGGAGATGCCGTCGGCCGCGACCTCGGCTCCATCAGCCAGGGCTACAAGGCGGCGATGGAGGAGACGCTGGGCAAGGTCGCCACCTTCCGCCGCGCCGTCGGTCAGAACCTGATGCTGGTGTTCCAGCCCATCGTCGACCTTGGCACCTGGCAGGTTCACCATTACGAGGCACTGTCGCGCATCGACAACGGCGAACGCCTGATTCCGCCCGCCCGCCTCATCGGTTTTGCCGAGGAGTTCGGCGTGGTCGAGGAAATGGACATGGCGGTGATGCGGCGGGCGCTGGCGATCCTGCGGGAAAACCGGGGCATCCGCTCGGGCGCCCGAATCGCCGTCAACCTGTCCGGCCGCTCCGTCGCCAATGATCGGTTCTGCGCCGACCTGTTCAGGATGTTGCAGTCAGACCAGCACCTCATGCCGCGCCTCATGTTCGAGGTGACGGAGAGCCATGAAATGCAGGATCTTGCCCGCGCCAACCAGGTGCTGCGTAAGATGCGTCACCTCGGCTGCCCGGTCTGTATCGACGATTTCGGTGCCGGTGCCGCCGCCTTCCCCTACCTGAAGGCCCTTGAGGTCGATTACGTCAAGATCGACGGCAGCTACATCCGCGATGCCTTCCATACCCGCCACGGCCGTCCGTTCCTGCGCGCAATCGCCGGCCTTGCCCGCGATCTCGGCATGCAGTGCATCGGCGAGATGGTGGAGGACGCCGACACCATGTGGCTGCTGCGCGAACTGAACATCAGCTACGGCCAGGGCTGGTTCTTCGGCAAGCCCGCGTCGGACGTCTCCCGCTTCAACCTTATAAACCAGCCGAGCCGCACCAGTCAGCGGGTCGTCACCGCCAACTCCTGACGCCCGCGCCCTCGCCATCCCGGCGGACAGAGGGCGCGAACGGCGCGGCACCGCCGCGCGCGCCCCGCCCCTCCGCCAGCGGGATTACTGCGGCACGTCGCCGGCCGCCTTCTTTGCCATGTCACGCAGGACGAACTTCTGGATCTTGCCGGTGGAGGTCTTCGGCAGCTCGATGAACTGCACCTCGCGCGGGCACTTGTAGTGGGCCAAATGCTGACGGCAGAAGGCGATGAGGTCGTCGGCGGTGACCGGAGCGGCCCCTTCCTTCAACTCCACGTAAGCCAGCGGCGTTTCCCCCCACTTGGCATCGGGCTTGGCGACCACGGCCGCCATGTTGACCGCCGGATGCTTGTGCAGAATGCCTTCGACCTCGATGGACGAGATATTCTCGCCGCCGGAGATGATGATGTCCTTGGAGCGGTCCTTCAGCTGAATGTAGCCGTCCGGGTGCATGACGCCGAGGTCGCCGGTGTGGAACCAGCCGCCGGCGAAGGCCTCGGCGCTCGCCGCGGGGTTCTTGAGGTAGCCCTTCATGACGATGTTGCCACGCATCATAACCTCGCCGATGGTCTCGCCGTCGGCCGGGGTCTCCTGCATGGTCTCCGGATTCATGACCGTCAGACCTTCCTGCACCACATAGCGCACGCCCTGGCGGGACTTCAGGCGGGCCTGCTCGTCGGCCGGCAGGTCGCTCCATTCATCCTTCCACACGCAGACGGTGGCCGGACCGTAGGACTCGGTGAGGCCGTAGACGTGGGTGACGTTGAAACCGTCGCGCTGCATGGCCTCCAGCACGCTGGCCGGCGGCGGCGCGGCGGCGGTCATGACGTTAACGGTGTGATCGAAGGCGCGCTTGTCGGCGTCCTTGGCATTGATGAGGAAGCCGAGCACGATGGGGGCGCCGCAGAAGTGGGTGACCTTCTCGTCGGCGATGGCGTCGAAGATGGTCTTGGCGGACACGCGCCGCAGGCACACGCTGGTGCCGCCGATGATCGGCAGTGTCCACGGGAAGCACCAGCCGTTGCAGTGGAACATGGGCAGCGTCCACAGGTACGTGGCGTGGTAGGGCATGCCCCAGGTCACCACGTTGGACAGGGCGTTCAGATAGGCGCCGCGGTGGTGGTAGACGACGCCCTTGGGATTGCCGGTGGTGCCGGAGGTGTAGTTCAGGGCGATGGCGTCCCACTCGTCTTCCGGCCAGCGCCACTGGAAGTCTTCGTCCCCCTCGGCCAGCAGGGCCTCGTAGTCGGTCTCGCCGATCAACTCGCCGATGCCGCCGGCTTCCGGGTCGTCGATGTCGATGACGGGGATGCTGCGGCCGAGCAACGCCAGCGCCTCCTTCATGGTGCGGCTGAACTCGCGGTCGGTGATCAGCAGCTTGGCCTCGCCGTGGTCGAGGATGAAGGCCAGCGCCTCGGCATCCAGGCGGATGTTGAGCGCGTTGATCACCGCCCCGACCATGGGAATGCCGAAGTGGCATTCGTAAAGCTCCGGCGTGTTGGCGGCCATCACCGCCACGGTGTCGCCGACGCCGATGCCGCGCTTGGACAGGGCGGAAGCCAGCCGACGGCTGCGGGTGGCGGTTTCCTTCCAGGTGTAACGGCGGGCGCCATGAACCACCGACGGTCGGTCCGGCCAGACCTGGGCTGCGCGGTCGAGGAACTGGATCGGGGTGAGCGCCACATGATTGGCGGCGTTCTTGTCCAGATCACGCAGGTAGGGGCTGGCAGCGGACATGGGAACTTCCTTGCGCTGAAGAGGGTCAAAGCGTTGCGGATGCTACCCGTTCGGCCCGACAGCGACAACTGAAACACGCACTTGCCAGACCTCCCGCCAATGCGCAGGATGCGGCCTTTCGCCCCCCGCGAGGCGAACCCCAGCCGCCGCCGGTCGCCCATGCCCGCCTTGTCGCCTTTGCCGCCGTTCCGCCTGCCGCCGGGCGCGCGTCTGTCACTGTTCTATGCCGCCCTGTTCACCGTGATCGGGGTACAGTTGCCCTACTGGCCACTGTGGTTGCAGGCGCAGGCGGTGACACCGGGACAGATCGGCATCCTGCTCGCCGTCGGCTTCTGGGCCAAAGTGCTTGCCAATCCGCTCATCGGCCGCGCCGTCGACGTCCATGGGCGCCGACGCGGGCCGATGATCGCGCTGGCGACCGTTGCCCTGCTGGCCTACGGGCTGTTCGCCCTGGCTGACGGCTTCATCGCCCTGCTGGTGCTCAGCATCTTCAGCACGGCGGCCTTCGCCGCCCTCATGCCGCTGGGCGAAAACGTCACCCTTCTAACGGTTTATGAGAAGAGACTCGACTACGGCCGCATCCGGCTGTGGGGGTCGCTGACCTTCATTGCCGGCTCGCTGCTGGGCGGATGGCTGCTGCTCGATCAACCCGTCGACATGATCCTGTGGGGTATCCTCGCCGGCCTGGCGCTGACACTCGGCGCCTGCGTGCTGCTGCCGGACGTCCGCACCCAAGGCTCCGCAACCGACCGGAGCCCGCCACCGCCCCTGGCGCCGCTGCTGCGGCATCCGGCGGTGATCACCTTCCTGATCGCCGCCGCCCTGCTGCAAGCCAGTCATGCCGCCTACTACGGCTTCGCCACCCTGCACTGGCGGCAAGCCGGCCTGTCGGAGGCACTGATCGGCGTTCTCTGGGCGATCGGCGTGGTGGCGGAGATCGTGCTGTTCGCCTTCGGCAACCGGCTGGTGGAGCGCGTCGGCCCGGCACGGTTGTTGCTGCTGGGCGGGGCCGGCGGGGTTCTGCGCTGGACGGTGCTGGCGCTGACCACCAGCCCATGGCTGGTGGCACCGGCGCAGACGCTGCACGCGCTGACCTTCGGCGCCATCCACCTGGGAGCCATGCACTTCATCGCCCGCGCCGTACCGCCGGAGTGTTCGGGGCGGGTGCAGGCGATATATTCCTCGGTGGCGCTCGGCGCCGCCATGGGACTCGCCATCGGCCTTACCGGCCGCCTGTACGAGTCAGGCGGCGGCCCCGTCGCCTTTGCCGCCATGGCCGGGTTGAGCCTTGCCGGCATAGCGGGCGCACATGCGCTGGCCTCCCGTTGGAGTGGCGGAAGGCTGGCCGATACAAAGAATTGAAGCGCAGGATGATACCGCCTGGGGGCCCCTCAGGCGGCGTTTTCCTCGCGGGAGGGTTTGCTGCTGCCGGAGGTCACATAGGCGATGGCGGCATGCTCGGCGCAATAAGGCTTGCCCGCCAGGGCCGGCTTGCCGCAGAAGTGGAACCCCGCTTCACGGGGGTCGCCGATGGGCCAGCGACAGGTATGGGCGGCCAGATCGACCAACGACGGGACGGGATCGGGAGCCTTGACCGGCGCCTCCGGCTTGGCGGCCTTGCGCGTGCGCTTGATGGGCGATGGCCGCCCCTTCAACTCCAGGCGGTGAGCCTTGCCCACCACCGCGTTCTTCGATACGCCCAGCCGTTTGCCGATCTCACCGGTGGTCAGCCCCTCGGCCCAAAGGCTCTTGAGAAGCTCGATCCGCTCGTCGTTCCAGACCATTGATCCCCAGCCTCGCAGAAATCCGTTTAACGCATACCGGTCGCCCCAGGCGATGGTAGCCGCAAAGCGCATCGCGCGCAACGAGCGGTAAGCGGGATTCTGCGTCCCGCGCCGGAAGGTCTTGCGATGCCGCCTTCTTCCGCCCCGGCACGGGCTTAGGGCGGTCAGGCGGCGTGGCGGGCGGCGGCCTCCGCGTCCGTATCGTCGTTCGGCGCGGCGCGGGGACCGGTGCCGCCAGGGGCAGCGGCCAAGGCCAGCACCACCAGGAGCGCCAGCCCGCGCGGACGGACCATCCTCAATCTGCGACAATCCACGAGTGGCACCAAGATACCCTGGGATCCCTCCATATGTAACCATCATGGCAGGTGCCGCCCCCGGCTTCCATATGAAGGACGTCACCCTCCAAACCGTATAGGTCGGGTCGCCACGACCGTTTCGAGCCCTTGCGACAGTCGGAGCGGGGAGCGGGCGAATCAGATTTGGGCCGACCAGTAGGCTTGCAGTCGTTCCAAGCGCAGGGAATTGGCCTGACGCGGGCAGGTGATGCACATGTCGTTGCCGCCCACCCGATAGGCGAGACAGCAGGCGCGGCGGTCCAGCGCCATCACCGTGCGGCCTCCGGGCAGCGGCACTGGCATGATGCCGCTCTGCCCCGCCAGATCCAGTGCCGCCAACCATTGCTCCACCCGCGCGGCGACTTCGGTGGCGTCGAGGTCCGGCCGCGTCAGGGTGCTGACCACCCGATCGGCCAGCAGGCGGCGGGCCAGCAGCGGCTTCAGGCGGACATGGCGCTGCACCTCCGCAAGCAGGAGGTCGGACATTTGGCGGAGGCCTCGCCCCGCCACCACGATCAACTCCGGTAGCGGCACGGCGGGTCCAGCCGCAGGCGTGGGAGTGATCCGATAGCCACAGACCGTCCCGCCGCTTACCCGTTGACTCATGGCGGCCAGCGGCGGCACCAGCCCGAACTGATGGACCGCCATCACGGCCAGAATGGTCGGCTGCCACACCAGCATGCTCCAGGCGGTGACGGCGACATAGGCGGCCTCCCCTTTTCCGGCGGAGGCGGCGATGGCCCCGATCAGGGTAGCCAGCGCGTCCGAGTTGTCTTCGCCGGGCGTCACATGCCCTGGCGCCGGACCACCGAACACCCCGGTCATTCCCGGAACGAGAGCCTCAGCCGCCGTCAGCAGCGGCCTCAGGGCGCCGTCGGAAAATGCGATGGAAGGCGAAGCGGTCATGATCAGGCAGACCCCGGTCGTGGGAGAATGACGGTCGCGGAGCGAATGCGATTTATTTGCACCAATACCCACGAGCAATCCATTAGGCAATGGTCTTATGCCACCCAGACCTCGGCCACCGCCCACGCCAAAATCCATTTCCGCAATGTGTTTTGCAGAGGGATCATACCTGCCATACCGGTGAAATACTGGCGGACACCGCCGTCCTTGCCTTAAGACTCCCCTTGCCGCCACGGCAGCGCCGATTTGATCTTCAGATTGCGGGCGCTCAACAAATCCAGCTAAAGCCGAAGCAGGTCTCCCATCGACCGCCAGGCCCCTTTTGGCTGTGGCGGCTTTTTTGGTCCAGCGCCCGATCCGGGCGCTCACACCGAGCAAGGAGACCACCGCATGCTCACCCTGTCCGCTCTACGCCCCGTGGCCGCCGCCGTCGCCCTGGCCGCTGCCGTCGCTCTCGGAGCCGGCGCCGCCGCCGCCCAGGACAAGACCACCATCCGTATCGGCGTCACCCCCGGCAGCCATGAAGAGGTGATGGAAGTGGTGCGCGACGTCGCCCGCGAGAAAGGCCTGACCATCGAGATCGTGCCCTTCAGCGACTACGTGCTGCCCAACACCGCCCTGGCGGACGGCGACCTCGACGCCAACAGCTTCCAGCACCAACCTTATCTGGATCAGCAGGTGAAGGATCGCGGCTTCGATCTGGTGGCGGTGGCGAAGAACTTCGTCGAGCCCATGGGCATCTACTCCCGCTCGGTGCAGAGCCTCGATGCCCTGCCGGACGGCGCCCAGATCGCCATTCCCAACGATCCGACCAACGGCGGCCGCGCCTTGCTGCTGCTGGCCTCCCAGGGGGTCATCGGCCTGAAGCCCGATGTCGGCCTGACGCCAAGCCCGCTCGACATCACCGACAACCCCAAGAAGCTGCGCTTCACCGAGGTGGATGCTGCCCAGCTTCCGCGCGTGCTGCCCGATGTCGCCGCCGCCGCCATCAACACCAACTACGCCCTGGAAGCCGGCCTGAACCCGCTGAAGGACGCGGTGGCGATCGAGAAGGCCGACAGCCCTTACGCCAACATCGTGGTGGTGCGCGGCGACAATGCCGGGACCGCCTGGGTCAAGACCCTGGTCGAGTCCTATCACACCAACACCGTGCGCGCCTTCATTCTGGAGCGTTTCCAGGGCGCCGTCGTCCCGGCGTTCTGACCCTCCCTCGCAAGGCCCGATGTCCCTACAGGCATCGGGCCTTTTGCCCTCGACAAAGATGCGGTTTCTTTGCATCTTCATGACAGGCGCCCGCAGAGGCACCACGAGGGTAGGAGGCGTCCCCAACGTCGGGGGACAAGACATGCAGTGGACCGAGACCTTGAAGGTCGGGGTGGGCTTCATCGACGCCGACCACGAAGAGTTCGTACACCAGATCAATACCGCCATCGCCGCCGACGACGCGGCTTTTCCCGCCGCCTTCGCGGCGCTGGCCGAACACACCCGCGCCCACTTCGCCCGCGAGGAGGCGCTGATGGACGAGACCGGCTTCTTCGCCACCGCCATTCACAAGGGCGAGCATCGGCGCGTGCTGGCGGAGGTGGAACACTTCGCCGACCATCTCGCCCGCGGCAACCTCGCCTTCGTGCGCGCCTATGTGGCCGAGCGCCTGCCCGACTGGTTCTTACAGCACCGCAACACCATGGACCAAGCCACCGCCGCCTTCGCCATGCAGCACGGCTGGCGGGACGACTGAGCGTGCCCTTGCCCCTCCCGACGGAGAGGTGCGGAAGCGCTTGCAAAAAGCCAGCGGTTCTCTAGCCTCACCAGGGCCAGAGACACCAGCCGGGAGTACCACCAGCATGGCCGCCACCGTCATCACCATCGCCCAGCAGAAAGGCGGCGCCGGCAAGACGACGTTGGCCGCCCAACTCGCCGTGGCGCTGTCGAACGGCGGCCGCCGCAGCATCGCCCTGGTGGACATCGACCCCCAGGGCAGCCTCAGCCGCTGGTTCGCCGTGCGGCAGCAGCGACTGGGCGAGGATGCCGGCGGCCTGCGGCTTTCCGGGATCACCGGCTGGCGCTTGTCGACGGAACTCGACCGCCTGCGCGACAGTGTCGAGGTGGTGATCGTCGATACCCCACCCCATGCCGAAACCGAGGCCAAGGCCGCCATCCGCGCCGCGGGCGTGCTGCTGGTGCCGGTGCAGCCCTCGCCCATGGACCTGTGGGCCACCCAGCCGACGCTGGAGGCCGCCCGCAAGGAGAAGACGCCGGCCCGCCTGGTGCTCAACCGCATGCCGCCGCGCGGTAATCTGGTTGACACCATCGTGGCGGAGGTGGAGAAGCTCGACCTGCCGGTGACCGCCACCCGCCTCGGCAACCGGGTGGCCTTCGCCGCCAGCATGATGGACGGCCTCGGGGTGCTGGAAACCGCCGCCCGCGGCCAAGCGGCCCAGGAAATACGGGCGCTGGCCGAGGAAGTGGCGGCCATCGCCGCCGCCGGGCGCTGACAGGACCACGGCACCCCCATGCATCAGCTCGCCATCGCCCTGCATCTGCTCGCCGTGGTCGCCTGGACCGGCGGCCTGTTCTTTCTGACCGTCCTGCTGCCCCCCGGCCTTGCCGTCCTGGAGCCGGCGGAGCGCCATGCCCTGTGGGCGCGCCTGCTGCCGCGCTTTTTCACCATTGCCTGGATCGCCGCCGCCGTGGCGCTGGCAAGCGGCTTCTCCCTGCTGTTCAGCCTTTACGGCGGCTTTGCCGTGGCGGGACTGCATGTGCATGTGATGTCCGGCCTCGGCCTGCTGATGACGGCCCTGCTGGCCTGGACCTACGCCCGCCCGCTCAAACGGTTCGAGGAAGCGGTCGAGGCCGCCGACACCACCACCGCCCAGGCCGCCCTTGCCGCCGTGCTGCGCTGGCAGGGTCTGACGCTGGCGCTCGGCGTCGCCGCCTTGGTGACCGGCGGCGTCGGCGCCTACATCGGCTTTGGTGGGTAGTCGGCGGGTCCATGCAGCAGTTTGACGTCATCGTTCTGGGGGCCGGCGCGGCCGGCCTCATGTGCGCCCTCACCGCCGGCAAGCGCGGGCGGCGGGTGGTGGTGCTCGACCACGCCGACAAACCGGGGGCGAAGATCCTCATCAGCGGCGGCGGCCGCTGCAACTTCACCAATCTGGAGTGCGCGCCCGACCGCTTCCTGTCGGAGAACCCGCACTTTGCCAAATCGGCCCTGGCGCGCTACAGCCAGTTCGATTTCATCGACATGGTGACGCGCCACCGCATCCCCTACCACGAAAAGACCCTCGGCCAGCTGTTCTGCGACGACACGGCGCTGCGCATCCTGCGCATGCTGCTGGACGAGTGCGCGGCCGGCGGCGTCGACATCCGCCTCGCCCACCGGGTGCGGGAGGTCAGCCGCGCCGACGCCTTCCGCGTCGTCACCGACAAGGGCAGCTTCGAGGCGCCGTCACTGGTCATCGCCACCGGCGGCCCGTCCATCCCCAAGATGGGCGCCACCGGCTTCGCCTATGATCTGGCGCGGCAGTTCGGGCTGGCGGTGGTGCCGCCGCGCCCGGCGCTGGTGCCGCTGACCGTCGGCGAGACCGACCTCGCGCTCATGCGGCCGCTGTCCGGCGTGTCGGTGGAGGCCGTGGCGCAATGCGGCAAGGGACGGTTCCGCGAGAACATCCTGTTCACCCATCGCGGCCTGTCCGGCCCCGCCATTCTTCAGGTGTCGTCCTACTGGCGGCCGGGGGAAACGGTGGTGCTCGACCTGCTGCCCGGCACCGATGCCGCCGCCCGCCTGATCGCCCGCAAACAGGAACGGCCGAAGGCCGAGGTGAAGACCATCCTGGCCGAGATGCTGCCCACCCGCCTCGCCCACGGGCTGGCCGATCACGGCCTGCCGACCGGCATCATGGCCGCCCAACCGGACAAAGTGCTGCGGCAGGTGGGGGAGCGGCTCAACCGCTGGACGGTGGTGCCGGCGGGCACCGAGGGCTTCGCCAAGGCGGAAGTGACGGCCGGCGGCATCGACACCCGCGCCCTGTCCTCCCGCACCATGGCGGCGCGGGAGGTGCCGGGGCTGTTCGTCATTGGCGAGGCGGTGGACGTCACCGGCTGGCTCGGCGGCTACAACTTCCAATGGGCGTGGTCGAGCGGCTGGTGCGCGGGGCAAGAGGCCTGAACCAGCCCGCCAGCACCTTAACCCCTTACGCCGCCCGGCCGCGACTGCCGGCGGCCAACCGCCCCTGGGCCTGCATGTGCTGCATGAACGGGCGGTCGGACTTGGCGATGTGATGCTTCAACCAGTCGCCGACGTGCTCGAAGAAGGCGATCACCGCCTCGGGTGAGCCTTCCTCCACCGCCGGCGCGGTACGCTGGAGGTAATCGAGCAGGGCACGGTGCTGCTGACGGTGGGCGTCAAGGCCGGAGAAGCGGCTGGCCTGCATTTCCGCCTCCTCCTCCTTGAAGTGCTGCGCCATGTCGGCCTGCATGCGGGCGAGCATGGCGTGGGCGGCGCGGCGGCCGTCGCCATGCAGCATCTCGCCGGCGAAGGTGTTCAGTTCGGTGATGATGGCGCGGTGATGCTCGTCGATCTCGCGCACGCCGACCACCATGTCGGCGCTCCATTCCAGCAGCTTGATGTCTTCCTTGTTGGCCCGCACCTGGGCGATGAACCGCGCCACCTCCTCCTTCAGGCGGGCCGCCTGGGTGGAAAGGTCTTGCGAGGCATCGGCGATGCGGTGAGCCGCCTCGCCGGTCTCGCTGGCGGCGCGCTCCACCTCCCCGATGCTTCGGGAAACCTCGCGGGTACCGTGAGACGTCTGCTCGACGCTGCGGGCGATCTCGGCGGTGGCGGCGTTCTGTTCCTCCACGGCGGCCGACACGGTGGTGGAAATCTCGCTCATGCGGCCGATGACGCCAGCGATGGAATGAATGGCATCCACGGCCCGCCGCGTGCCCGCCTGCACCGATTGGATGTTGCCCGCGATCTGCTCGGTCGCCCGCGCCGTCTGGTTGGCGAGGGTCTTCACCTCGTTGGCAACCACGGCAAACCCCTTGCCGGCCTCGCCCGCCCGCGCTGCCTCGATCGTCGCGTTCAGCGCCAGCAAGTTGGTCTGCGAGGCGATGTCGGTGATAAGACTGATGACGTCGCCGATGCGGCCGACATCCTGGGACAGGGCGGCCACCGCGTCGGACGACGTGCGGGCCTCCCGATCGGCCTGACCGGCGATCTCGGTTGAATGCACCACCTGGCGACCAATGTCGGCGATGGACGCGGTGAGTTCCTCGGTGGCGGAGGCCACGGTCTGCACGTTGCTCGACGCTTCGGCGGCGGCGGCGCTGACCAGCGTCGCCTGACTGCTGGTGCGGGCCGCCACCTCGGCCATGCGGGAAGACGACGCCTGCAAATCGGCGGCGGAGGTGGTCAAGCGCTGCACCACCTCGCCGATGGTGGCGTCCAGGCTTTCCACCAGCTTGCGCAGGGCGGCCTTGCGGTGTTCCTCGCCACGGATCACCTCCTCCACCTTCTCCTGCTCCAGTTGCCGCATGCGGATCAACTGGGTCTTGAAGTGACCGACCGATGCGGCCATGCGGCCGATCTCGTCGCGGCGGCCGGTGTAGGGAACCTCCACCTCCAGATTGTCGTCCGACAGGCGCGCCATGACCCCGGTCATGGCGACCACCGGACGTGCCACCAGACGGCGCACCATGTACCCGACAAGGGCGATGATCGCCACCACCACCACCAGCGTCGTCACCACCATGGTGATGCGGAAGCTGACCAGCGGCGCGAAAGCGGCCGCACTGTCGATGGCGAAGCCCAGCCGCCAGTCCACTCCCGGCAGCCCTTCCACCGGGAAGAAGGCGACCAGATGCCCCGCGCCGGTCTCGCGCAGGGTGCCTGCTCCAGCGCCGAGAGCGGCGGCGGAGAGGCCCTGATAGGCGTCGGCCATGGGCTTCAGGGTCAAGGCTTGGTCGGGATGGATCAGGATGGTGCCGGCGCTGTTGACCAGGAAGCCATGGCCGATGCCGCCGAGGTCAAGACCGCGCACCAGCTCGACCAGCACATCCAGGGTGAGGTCGCCGCCCACCACGCCCTGTAACTGGCCGCCACTGCCCGCCTTGACCGGCGTGGTCACGGTGACGATCAGTTTGCCGGTGGAGGCGTCCTCGTAGGGTTCGGTGATGGTACTAGCGCCGACACGCTCGGCATCCTGGTACCAAGGCCGGCGGCGGGGATCGTAGTCGGCCGGCAGTTCATTGGGCGGATACATGGTCATCACCCCCTCGGCGCTGCCGAAATAGGTGAACATGAACCGGCCGGCCAGACTCGGGCGGTCGATGAGCCCGCGGACCGCGGCCACGGCGGTATCGCCCTGGACATCGTCGGCCAGATTCTCCACCAAAGCCACGCGGGCATTCAGCCAGTTGGTGATGCTGCCGGTGGCCAGGGCACCGCTTTCCTCCACCTGCGCCTGAAGGGCGTTGCGGATCGCCGCCTGCTGACGCTGGTCGAAATACAGCGCGAAAGCACCGACGCACACAACAACGATGACCGAACAGGCAACCAGGATCTTGGTGCCGATGCTGAGTTGAAGCGTCATGACCCTTCGCGCTCCCTCGCCGTGCCTGCCAGGGGGCTCCGCTTGGCAGGGCGAGCCACCGTCTTCCCATGGTAGGTAAGCAGAAGGAGTCCATCATCTCGAAAATGCTTCGATCGTACCTTTTCTTGTTTTGATGGCATGGACTGTGACAAGTCATCGCACGATTTACAACTCGCCTCCCCATGAAGCAACCAATAGTCCCCTCCTGGTCGCAGAGACAAGACCATGGGATATCCCCCGAAAGTCGCAGGGCACTCAGGGCCGTTCCCTCGCAGCCCCCGGTTCGGGTCCGCGAGTCGTCGATACCGGCTGGTGCGCCTCATTGCCAGCGGCGATCCGCAGCCCCATCTGAGAGCCAAAGCCCTACCGAACGCCCCGCACGGAGAAGCCGCATGGTCAGCCGGCACCAGCGCCCTCTGACGCCTCCCCTGTTTCCCACCTATACCCGTGCCGAGCGCCTCGCCGACGCCATCGTCCACGGCATTGGCGTGCCGGCGGGGGTGATTGCCGCCGTCTGGCTGCTGGTGGTGGCGGCAGGCCATGGCGACGCCCCCATCATCGCCAGTCTGGCGGTCTACGCGGCCGGGCTGATCGGCATGCTGACCGCCTCGGCGCTCTACAACCTGACACCGCCGGGACGTACCAAGGCCATCCTGCGGCGCATCGACCATGCGATGATCTTCGTCATGATCGCCGGCAGCTACACCCCCTTCGTGGTCAATGCGCTGGGGGCCAGCTTCGGCATCACCCTGGCGGTGGTGGTGTGGATCGGCGCCCTCACCGGCGTGGTGCTGAAGGTGGCCTTCCCCCATGTCAACGACCGCCTGAGCCTGGCCCTTTACCTCGGCCTCGGCTGGACCATCGTGGTGGCGGTGGAGCCGCTGGCCGGCGCCGTTTCGGCAACCACCCTATGGCTGCTGGTGATCGGCGGCCTGCTCTACACCGGCGGCACCCTGCTGCATGTGTGGGAACGCCTGCCGTTCAACAACGCCGGCTGGCATGTCGCCGTGCTCGGCGGGGCGGGGTGTCATTTCGCGGCGGTGCTGCTGGAGTTCGGCTATGGATCCCGACCGCCGATGACCGGGCTGGGAGTGGGCTGATGTCGGGGCGGCACGCCCTCACGTCGGGCTGGCCCCCTCCCTGCCTTATGGGCTATATGAGGCCCTCCCCGACGCGAGAGACAGGTGTTCATGAAGGTCAGCATCGACATGGGATCGGCGCAGGCGGGCAAACCCGCATCGCTGGATCTCGAGGAGTTGCTCGCCACGCGCCTGCTGGTGCAGGGCAATTCCGGCTCCGGCAAGTCGCACCTGCTGCGCCGCCTGCTGGAGCAGAGCGCCCAGTGGGTGCAGCAGGTGGTCATTGATCCGGAGGGTGATTTCGTCACCCTGGCCGACAAGTTCGGCCATGTGGTCGTCGATGCCTCCGACCACAACGACGCCCAGTTGCAGCAGGTGGCGGCGCGGGTGCGCATGCATCGCGTCTCGGTCATTCTCAACCTTGAACACCTGGACGCCGAGTTCCAGATGCGCCGCGCCGCCTCCTTCCTCGGCGGGCTGTTCGACTGCGACCGCGACCACTGGTATCCGGCCCTGGTGGTGGTGGACGAGGCGCAGCTGTTCGCCCCCGCCGCCGCCGGCGACGTTTCCGACGAGGCGCGCAAGGCCTCGCTCGGCGCCATGACCAACCTCATGTGCCGTGGCCGCAAGCGCGGGCTGGCCGGCGTCATCGCCACCCAGCGCCTGGCCAAGCTGGCCAAGAACGTGGCGGCGGAGGCGTCCAACTTCCTCATGGGCCGCACCTTCCTCGATATCGACATGGCGCGCGCCTCCGACCTGCTCGGCATGGAGCGCAAGCAGGCGGAGATGTTCCGCGACCTCAAGCGCGGCCACTTCATCGCCCTTGGCCCGGCCATCAGCAACCGCCCCTTCCCCATCGTCATCGGCGCGGTGGAGACCAGCCCGCGCGCCACCAGCCCCAAGCTGATGCCGCTGCCGGAAACACCGCCGGCCGACGCCGCCGACCTCATCTTCAAGCCGGGCGAGAACGAGCCGCTCCCCGCCCCACGCCCCATCCGCCCGCTGCCGGCCCCCACCGCCACCAACGACATCCTCCAGCAACTGGCCCGCGCCAAGCCGCCGGAGCCCGAGGGGGAGGACGAGGACGAGGCCGATCCGCAGGTGTCCATGGAGCGCATCCTGCGTGAGCTGATCGCCGACCCCGATGCCGCTTTCCGCTCGGTGGCCGTGCTGTACCAGGATTTCCTGGTGCGCTGCCGCATGAAGCGGGTGAACGGCCGCCAACTCGACCTTGCCGCCTTCAAGCGCAAGCTGGCGACCGCCCGTGCCGGTGTCTCGGTGGAGGCCGAGCATTCCACCGAGTGGGAGAAAGCCCAGGCTGTCGCCGACCGCCTGCCGGAGGATCTTCAGCCGCTGTTCCTGCTGCTGGCCCGCGCCGCCATGGACCGCGCCCCCTGCCCCTCCGACACCGACATCGCGCGGGCCCGCAACAGCCGCTCGCCGCGCCGGGCGCGCGGGCTGCTCGACTACATGGAAAGCCGTGGCCTGATCGTGATGCGGGAGGACGACGGCCTGCGCGTCATCGTGCTGCCCGACCTCGGCTGGGAAACCGCCCCCGGCGACCCTCAGGCCGGCGAGGAAGCGGTCAATCAAGGCGACCTGTTTGGCTGAAGGCGGCTCGGAGGCCGTCGTGCGGCGGGTGTTCCCCTTCACCCCGTCCCACCCGTGGAACGCGAAGATGGAGAGTGATAGGCCGCTGGCCGATTATCCGGTAGAGTGACACCCACCCCCGTCGCCGCCGCCCCGTCGCGAGCGGCTTGGTGACGCGCCAGAGCCGGCCCCCGCTCGCGCAGCTCTAGGACATTGTAAAGACTGAAAACGTTAGCTTTTAGAGGCTTGTGTAGGGATGATATTTTCGATACGCTCTTGGAATGATAGCCGCCCGCTCGCGAACTGCGTGGAATCGGCTTGAAGTCACGAGCGAAAAACCACAAGCCGCCTCCCCGGCCTCACCGCCGGGGCCTCATTGAAGCCAACCCTTGCCACCACCGGCCGGTTTGCAGCTTGCGCCGCCTCCCCGGCCTCACCGCCGGGGCCTCATTGAAGCTACAGGTCGTACGAAACATCCTCCGAGCCCTGCACGGGGCCTCCCCGGCCTCACCGCCGGGGCCTCATTGAAGCGGCCATAGAAAAGGTCAAGTCTTTCATCGGCCTGTCGCCTCCCCGGCCTCACCGCCGGGGCCTCATTGAAGCCCGTTGGCATCGGTGACCGCAACCCCCAGCATCTTGGCCTCCCCGGCCTCACCGCCGGGGCCTCATTGAAGCAAGGAAAGAAAAAGATCCATGAAACCACGGATGATCGCGGGCCTCCCCGGCCTCACCGCCGGGGCCTCATTGAAGCGCTCGGCCCGCTGGTGCCGCTCTATGGCTGGCGGCAGCCGTGCCTCCCCGGCCTCACCGCCGGGGCCTCATTGAAGCGCCGGAGATCAGGGCCGGCGCATCGCCGGTGGCGATCGCCTCCCCGGCCTCACCGCCGGGGCCTCATTGAAGCGCATGAGGATGCCATGACGACCAGGGACACGGCAATGGCCTCCCCGGCCTCACCGCCGGGGCCTCATTGAAGCCGCCGTCAGTTCGTCGGCATGACGGCGCGCCAGGTCGCCTCCCCGGCCTCACCGCCGGGGCCTCATTGAAGCTCCCATAGTCCTCCCATCGAACGAACCTCGATGGAGGCCTCCCCGGCCTCACCGCCGGGGCCTCATTGAAGCTGCAGGATGGCCGCGAACGCCTCATCTCCCGGGTACTCTTGCCTCCCCGGCCTCACCGCCGGGGCCTCATTGAAGCCAGGACTTTCTGCGGACGGAACTGATGGCGGCGGCGGCGCCTCCCCGGCCTCACCGCCGGGGCCTCATTGAAGCTGCCGGAGGGCTACTTCCAGCAGCTGACCGCCGAGTTCCGCCTCCCCGGCCTCACCGCCGGGGCCTCATTGAAGCCAGCAGTTGGCCCGCCGGTCGAAGATGATCTACGAGCGCCTCCCCGGCCTCACCGCCGGGGCCTCATTGAAGCGCGAACGGTGCTCAGCCTGGCGGCGTGCTGACGCACCCGCCTCCCCGGCCTCACCGCCGGGGCCTCATTGAAGCCGTGCCAGCCCAACCGCGAGGGCGTCTCTTCATCGCGGCCTCCCCGGCCTCACCGCCGGGGCCTCATTGAAGCTGCTTGAGTGTCTTCATCGCCCTCAGTCCTTCCCCAGCCGCCTCCCCGGCCTCACCGCCGGGGCCTCATTGAAGCGGGTCCGGGGGGCTTTCGGCCTACATGGCCTCGGCCGCCTCCCCGGCCTCACCGCCGGGGCCTCATTGAAGCGTCGGCTTCGCCCGTGGGCTCGGGGACAGTTACTTCGGCCTCCCCGGCCTCACCGCCGGGGAGGCCGAAGTAACTGTCACC
>JAEWWF010000053.1 GCA_023396465.1 Pseudomonadota bacterium | reverse complement strand
GGCCACCGGGGCGACCGGGAGCGGCAGGGCCGCCGGGGGCTGCCGGCCCGGCGCCGGGGGGGCGCGGTGGACCGGGCGGACGGGCGGGACCGGCCATGGTTCAGACCTCCTGATTTTGCAGCAGGGTGCGCATCACCGCGTCAGCGATGCCAACGCCGCCATTCTTGGCGATTTCCTTGCCGTACTGATCGACCAGCACCGACCGCCACATATCCTCGCCGGCGCCGCCGCCGAACTCGGGATCGGTCTCGATGCTGGAGAACATGTGTTGCAGCATCTGGCCGATGAACATGGCCTCGAACTCTTCCGCCGCCTTGCGGGCCTGCTCGACGGTGCGCGCCGAACCGGGCTTGGGGGAGCGGGTGGTGCTCTGGTTGAGCAGCTCGTAGGGGCTTTGCCCCAGGGCCGTGGGTCCGGTCATCACATCACCTCGATCTCGGCCTGCAAGGCGCCGGCCGCCTTGATGGCCTGGAGAATACTTATCATGTCCCGGGGGCCGATGCCGAGCGCGTTCAGCCCGTTGACCAACTCCTGGAGGCTGACGCCGCCGTCCAGAACGCTCAACTTGCTGTCCTCGTCCTCGTCCACCTGAATGTCCGTGCGCGGCACCACCACCGTCTGACCGCCTTCGGAGAAGGGGGCCGGCTGGCTGACCTGCGGCGTCTCGGTGACGCGAATGGTCAGATTGCCCTGGGCGATGGCGACGCGCGACACCCGCACGTTATCGCCGATGACGATGGTGCCGGTGTTTTCGTCGATCACCACCCGCGCCAGCTGATCGGGCTCGACGCGCAGCTGCTCGATGTCGGTCAGCAGGCCGATGACCTCCATGCCCGGCGGCACCACCACCTGTACGGTGGCGGGGTCGGTGGGCTGGGCGGCGGTCGTGCCGAGATAGGCGTTGATGGCCTGGGCGATGCGGCGGGCGGTGGTGAAGTCGGGGTTGCGCAGCGCCACCTTCACCTGATCGAGACTGCGCAGGTCGAAGGGAATCTCGCGTTCCACCATGGCGCCGTTGGGGATGCGGCCGGCGGTTGGCACGCCCTTGGTGACGGTGGCCGCCTGTCCCTGGGCCTTGAAGCCACCCACCTGCACCTGTCCCTGGCTGACGGCATAGACCTCGCCGTCGGCGCCCATCAGCGGTGTCACCAGCAGGGTGCCGCCGAGCAGGCTGTCGGCATCGCCGAGGGCGCTGATGGTGACGTCGATGCGGCTACCCTGACGGGCGAAGGGCGGCAACTCGCCGGTGACCATCACCGCGGCCACGTTCTTCGGCTCCAGCTCGGCATCGCGGGTGTTGACGCCCAGGCGTTCCAGCATGCTGATGAGCGACTCGCGGGTGAACGGCATCTTCTTGATGTCGTCGCCGCTGCCATCCAGGCCGACCACCAGGCCGTAGCCGATCAGCAGGTTGTTGCGCACCCCCTCGAAGTCGGCGATGTCCTTGATGCGCGATGCCTGGGCGGCGGCCGGCAGGGCGGCCCACGGCGCGGCCAGCGCCGCCACCGCCAGCACGGCGGTCAGGCGGATCAGGGCGCGGCACAGGCGGGGCAGGGCGCGGCGGATGCTGGTCACGGCGGTTCACGTCCTCTGTTCGTCGCCATCCCTTCCGGACGGGGTGGCGACGAGTCTCCATGCGAACGGCATGCCAGACGCAAGGAGCGCAGGCGGGGCCGGGCGGAACGGGACGGGTGCGGCGGGCGGAGACTGGGCAAACATTGCCGACCCTCTGCCCCTGATTTTCCCTTTCGTCCCGCGATGGGTCGCCCTAGACTCTAGTCCGGTGTCATTAACGTACGGTTGACGCGGATGAAGATTTCCGGCGTGGGCCCCGGTGGAGCGCCGCAGGGGCGCCGAACCGAAAAGTCCGGCAAGGAAAAGGGTGCCGAGTTCGCTCGGGCGCTCCGCCGCTTCACGGACGAGGCGCGGACCGATGACTCGCGCCCGGTGGATGCGCCGGCCAATCTCGGCGGCCTCGACAGCCTGCTGGCCTTGCAGATGGTCGACAGCGCCGGGGATACGCTCGACAGCCCAGCCAAGCGCAAGGCCATCGTGCAGCGGGGCGAGGATATCCTCGATCGGCTGGAGGAATTGCGGGTCGGCCTGCTGCTCGGCTCCATCCCCAAGGACCGCCTGGCTTCCCTGGCGCAACTGGTGCGCGACCGTCGTGAAACGGCTCAGGATCCCCAACTGGGCGCTTTGCTCGACGAGATCGAACTTCGCGCGGAAGTGGAACTGGCCAAGCTGTCGCGGCGCTGATCCGGCGCCCACCGTGTCGGTGGCGTCGCGAAGATGGCAGGCCAAATGGGTGCTTGCTCCCTGCATCGCGTGCCGATATACATCCCCCCACCGCGAAGTTATAACGATCAGGGTAGAACAGGCATGACCGTCACGCTTCCGCCCGACTACCGACCGTCGGACGACGAGCCGTTCATGAGCGAGCGCCAGCGGGAGTACTTCCGGCAAAAGCTGCTCAAGTGGCGACAGGAACTGCTGCGCGAAGCTGAAGAGACCCTTGAGCATCTACAGGAAGGCGGTTTGCAGGAACCCGACCTGGCCGACCGGGCGTCGGCGGAGATGGATCGGACCCTGGAACTGCGCACCCGTGATCGGGCCCGCAAGCTCATCGCCAAGATCGACGCCGCCATTCAGCGCATCGAGGACGGCACCTACGGCTACTGTGAGGAAACCCACGAGCCGATCAGCCTGAAGCGGCTGGAGGCGCGGCCCATCGCCACTCTGTCCATCGAGGCGCAGGAACGGCACGAGCGCATGGAACGCACCCACCGCACCGACTGATCCTGCCGCCCGTCCGCATCACCGACAAAACGCCGGCCTCTCCGCAGGGAGAGGCCGGCGTTTTGTCGTGCCGTTGATCGATCCTGCCGGTTGGGGGGCGTCGCCGCCCCGTTCGGACACGGCATCGGCAGCGGCGTCGTCATGTGGTGCATCGCGGCGACGTTGATCGCCTGGATCGAACAGGGCCGGAGGGCGTGACGCGCCTCCGGCCCTATGGCTTCGCCGGAGAAGCGGCTCAGAACGGGAAGATGATGTCGAAGACCTGCTGGCCATAGCGCGGCTGCTGGACGTCGGAGATGGTGCCGCGGCCACCATAGGAGATGCGCGCCTCGGCGATCTTGTCGACGGTGATGGCATTGGACGAACTGATGTCCTGCGGGCGGACCACGCCGGTGATCGCCAGTTCGCGCAGCTCGTTGTTGACCCGTACTTCCTGGCGGCCGGCGACCACCAGATTGCCGTTGGGCAGGCGTTGTAGCACGACGGCGGCCAGCTTAACGTCCACGGTTTCGCTGCGACGGATGCTGCCGGCGCCGGTGGAACTGGAATCGCTTTCCGCCGAGACCAGATTGGATGGATCGACGGCATTGGGCAGCAGGTTGTCGAGCTGGCTCTCGAAGCCGAGGAAGCCCGGCAGGCCGGCGCTCTCGCTGGCGCCCCGCGAGCGGGAGGTGGCGTTGGACAGGCTCGCCCGTTCGTTCTCGATGTTGATGATGACGGTCAGGATGTCGCCGACATCGGACGCGCGCTGATCCTCGAAGAAGGCGCGGGCGCCCGGCCGCCACAGGCTGTTGACATTGGCTTCCGCCCGCTGCGGGGTCGGCATGGGCATGCTGACCGGCCGGTAATTGCTGTCTTCCATCGGGTTCTCGATGTGGGACATGCGCGGCGCGCTGCCCACCTCCGACAGGCGTTGGCCAGCGTTACAGGCGGCCAGCGTCGCCGCGGCGACACCAAGGACAGCCAGGCGGAACAGGGGGCGGACGGCGGAACGCTGGGTCATCGTGGTCTCTCCGGGTGGTCCGGGGCGCGCGGGCGTCTAGCGGCTCGGCGGCGGCGGACCGATATGCACCGTCACCAGATTGCGGTCGGTGATGATGGCGGTTACGGTCTGGTTGCTCTGCAAATTCTGGACCCGAACCTGATCGCCGATGCCGCCCTGATCCAGCGCCCGCCCCTGGGCGGACAACTCCATGTAGGGAGTCTTGTAGATCATGGTGACGATCGAGCCTTTGTCGATCAGTCGCGGCCGTTCGATCTCATGGCCGTGGACCGCCGCGCCGGCCTGCACGAAGCGGCGCGGTGTGTGGCCGATCAACTGCTCGGGGTCGGTGATGGTGTCACGCTTCAACTGGTCGACGCGCACCGTCATCCAGGTGATGTCGTTGGCGCCCACCACCTCGCCACGGCCGATGCTGCGCACCAGCACCGGCACGGCGGTGGTCAGGTGGACGCGGCCGCCGATGCGCTGGCGTTGGGCGGATGGCGATCCGGCCGGGATCTCGATCAGCGCCGTGAAGCGTTGGGTGGTGGCGTTGTAATCCAGATCGAGCACCCCGACGGCGGCGGCGGAGCCGGCGGCGATGGGAACGGCGTTGTCCGGCGAACTGAGGACGATGTCGGCCTGCGGCGAAACGCCTTCGTCCACCAAAGTCCGGCGCAGGGCGTCGATGATGTCGCGGCGGCCGATGATCTGGGTGTCACGGGCGGCGATCACCCGCACATGCGGGTTGTCCGGCTGCCATTGCAGCCCGTGCTGGCGGGCGAAGGCCGCCAACTGGTCGGCGGGGAAGACGATCTGATCGCCGGGGCGGGGGGCCGGGCCGATGACGGCATCCAGCCCCGGCGGCACGCCCTGGAAGAGGTCCGACAGGCGGATGTAGCCACCGCTGATCAGCGCCGTGGGACGCGGCATCACCGGCCCCTCGCTATCGATGTCCAAGGCGCCGGCGCTGTCGCCTTCGCCGAGTGCCAGCGGCACGCTGAGGCCGCTCGGCGGTGCCGGCTGCGCGTCGGCCGCCAGCACCGCTGGCGCCACCAGGGCGGCGGCGAGCGCGAGGCAGCAGGCAACGGCAAAGCGCGACATGAACCCGGTCTCCGTGACATCACGTTCCGGGGCGTTATAACCCGGCAAATCTTACCGAACGCTTTATCCCCGACGGTGGGCAAGCTTTGCCGATGGGCACGATCAGGGGCCGCCGCTGCCGGAACCGGCGACGGGGCGGGGCGACGGACCGACGGGCCGGAACCCGAGCGGCCGACCGTGGGAGGGGCAGCCTTACTTCAGCTGGTTGACCGTCGCCATCATCTCGTCGGAGGTCTTGATGGCCTTGGAGTTCATCTCGTAAGCGCGCTGGGCGGAGATGAGGTCGGTGATTTCCGACACCACGTTGACGTTGGAGTTCTCGACGAAGCCCTGCATCACCGAGCCGTAGCCGGGGGTGCCGGGGGCGGCGACGTTGGGGGCGCCGGAGCCTGGCGTCTCCAGGAACAGGTTCTTGCCGATGGCCTCCAGGCCCGCCTCGTTGGCGAAGGTGGCGAGGGTGATCTGGCCGACGTTCTGGGGGTCCGGCTGGCCGTCCAGCTTCACCAGCACCTCGCCGGAGGCGTTGATGGTCACGCCCACCGCTTCCAGCGGAATGTTGATGCCGGGCATGACGGTGTACCCCTCGTGGGTCACCAGGGTGCCGTTGGGATCGAGCTGGAACGAGCCGTCGCGGGAATAGGAGGTCTCGCCGTTCGGCAACTGGATCTGGAAGTAGCCCTTGCCGTTGATGGCGATGTCGAAGGTGTTCTCGGTCTGGGCCAGGGAACCCTGCTCGCTGATGCGGTAGACGGCGGCGGTGCGCACGCCAAGGCCCAACTGCACGCCGGCGGGGATGATGGTGCCTTGGTCGGACGAGGCCGAACCGGCGCGGATCATGTTCTGGTACAGCAGATCGTTGAACTCCGCCCGCCGACGCGCGTAGGCGGTGGTGTTCATGTTGGCGATATTGTTGGAGATGACCTCCACGTTCGTCTGCTGGGCCAGCATGCCGGTGGCGGCGATGTTCAGCGAGCGCATGATCCTCGTCCTCTTCGCTTTTCTTTTCTTCTATGGCTGCTGGTCAGAGCTGACCGCGGAAGGCTTCCATGGCGCGGCGCTGCCGCTCATGCTCACCTTCGATCATCTTCTGGGCATTCTGGTAGCTGCGGTTGATCTCGATCATCTGGGTCATCTCGACCACCGCGTTGACGTTGGAGCCTTCCAGCACGCCCTGGTGGACCTTGGGGGTCGCAACCTCTTGGGGCTCCTGGTCGGTGTAGAACAGGCTGCCGGCTTCCTTGCGCAGGTTCTGCTGGTCCTCGAAGGTCACCACCCGCAGGCGGCCAAGCACAGCGTTCTCGGTGGAGACGGTGCCGTCCTCCGAGATATTGATGACCGCTTCGTTGGGGGCGATGAAGAACGGCTCGCCGGTGGTCGACAGCACCGGATTGCCGTTGGCGCCGACGATCTGGCCGTCCTGGTTCAGGCGGAAGTGGCCGTTGCGGGTGTACATGGGGCCGGCGGCGGTTTCGACGGCGAAGAAGCCCTCGCCGGAGATGGCGACGTCCAACTGGTTGTTGGTGGCGGTCCAGGCGCCTTCGCTCATGTCGCGGGCGATGCCGATATCCCGCGGGAAGACGATCCGTTCCTTGAACGCGCTGTCGCTGTTCAGGCTGCGGGTCAGATATTCGGTGAACATCAGCTCCTCGCCTTTGTAGCCGGGCGTGTTCATGTTGGCGATGTTGTTCGCCGCCACGTCAAGCCGGCGCCACAGGGCGTTCTGATGAGCGAGAGCGATGTAACCCGAATTTTCCATGATCTTCCACTCGTCAACCAGGGACAGGTGAACCGTCGGCCTGGCCCTATGCACTCCCCATGCCACTTCCCTTTGCCGCAGGAGTCCGGCGATCACGGCGGGAGTGGCCGGCAGCCAGTGGCGATGGCGGCACCCCTTGCCGGGCAAGAACTGCCGGGGTGGTGGCCGAAGGGGGTGGGGGTCAACCTATTGTTAACTTCGCGGCGCTAGGGTATCCCGCAGTGAAACGGCCGCCCGACCGGTCTTCCCGCCCGCGCGGGAAGCGGCGGGCGGTCACCGTGATGGGCAAGGGGCTGCGGGGAAACCGCCGGGCGGCGGACCGGGCCGAAGGGAGTGCCATGGCCGAGGATCTCGAGGAAGATTTCGAGGAAGACGCCGAAGAAGGTGGTGGCGGAAAGAAGAAGGGCAAGAAAAAGCTCCTTCTGATGGTCGTGCTGCCGCTGCTGCTGGTGGTCGGCGCTCTGGCCGGGGCCTATTTCGCCGGGCTTGCCGATCCGTTCCTCGGCGGCGGAGCGTCCACCGAGCCGGTGGCGGCGGCGCCCGCGGATGGCGGCGCCACGGCGCCCGGCGTGCCGGTCAGCGCGGCGGTGTTCTATGATCTGCCGGAAATGCTGGTCGACATCAATTCCACCGGCGGCCGCAAGCGCACCTTCATGAAGCTGCGGGTGGCGCTGGAGCTGGGCAGTTCCGCCGATACCCCGCAGGTGGATGCCATGCTGCCGCGGGTGATCGATCAGTTCCAGGTCTACCTGCGTGAACTGCGGGTCGAGGACTTGCAGGGCGCCGAAGGCATGTACCGCCTGCGCGAGGAATTGCTGGCGCGCGTCAATGCCGCCGTGCGACCTGCCAAGGTCAATGACGTGCTGTTCAAGGAAATGCTGATCCAGTAGGGCGCTCCCGCGCTCCCCTGGCAATCCGCGAAAGGTCTCGGTCCATGGTTCCTGCCGACAACGATCCGCAGCGCGAGGTCTCGCAAGAGGACGAAGAAGCCCTCATGCGCGAATGGGAAGCCATGGCCGGCGGCGGTGGTGACGATGCGGGCGGCGGTGGTGGTGGTGGCGGCGACGACGATGCCGACGCCATGGCCGCCGAATGGGAGGCCATGCTCGGGGCCTCCGATGGCGGCGGCGGCGATAGCGGCGGTGGCGGCAGCGGCCGCGAGAGCACCCGCGTGCTCAACCAGGATGAAATCGACAGCCTGCTCGGCTTCGACGAGACCGACGACGAGCGGCAGGAAAAGTCGGGCATCCAGGCCATACTCAACTCGGCCCTGGTGTCCTACGAACGTCTGCCCATGCTGGAGGTGGTGTTCGACCGCCTGGTCCGCATGATGTCGACGTCCCTGCGTAACTTCACCTCCGACAACGTGGAAGTCTCGCTCGACAACATCCTGTCCCTGCGCTTCGGCGACTACCTCAACTCCATCCCGCTGCCGGCCATGCTGACCGTGTTCAAGGCGGAGGAGTGGGACAACTACGGCCTGATGACCGTCGACAGCGCCATGATCTACTCGATCGTGGACGTGCTGCTGGGCGGGCGGCGCGGCACGGCGGCGATGCGCGTCGAGGGTCGCCCCTACACCACCATCGAGCGCAATCTGGTCGAGCGTATGATTCATGTGGTGCTGGCGGACCTGTCGGCGGCCTTCGATCCGCTGTCGCCGGTGACCTTCCGCTTCGACCGCCTGGAAACCAATCCGCGCTTCGCCACCATCTCGCGGCCCTCCAATGCCGCCATCGTCGCCAAGCTGCGCATCGACATGGAAGACCGCGGCGGCCGCCTGGAGCTTTTGCTGCCTTACGCCACCCTCGAACCCGTGCGCGAGCTGCTGTTGCAGATGTTCATGGGCGAGAAGTTCGGCCGTGACTCCATCTGGGAGACCCACCTGGCCGAGGAAATGTGGTTCACCGAGGTCGATCTTGAGGCCGTTCTCGACGAACAGTGGATGGGCCTCCGCGACATACTGAATCTTAAGGTCGGCAGCCGTATCATGCTGAATGCGACGCCCGACAGCCCGATCCTCATGCGCTGCGGCGACGTGCCCATGTTTTCCGGCCGGATGGGCCGGAAGGGTGGCAGCATCGCGATCCGCCTCGACAAGAAGGTCAAGCGGCAGACGATGGGCTGACGGAGACGACCCGAGATGGACCTCAAGCTGATCCTCGACATCGTCGTCGTGCTGCTGTTGATCCCGACCATCGTGTTCGCGGTGATCCTCAACAACCGGCTCGGTGTCCTGCGTAAGAACCGCGACGAACTCGCCCGGCTGATCGCTCACTTCAACGAGGCGACGGTGCGGGCCGAAAGCGGCATTCCGCGCCTGCGCAAGGCAGCGGAAGATGCCGGCAAGGGGTTGCAGGACCGGGTGGAGCGGGCCAACGCGCTGCGGGACGATCTGGCGTTCCTGTGCGAGCGCGCCGATGAGACCGCCGCCAAGCTGGAACAGACCCTGCGCCATGCCCGCAACGAGATGAAGATCGCTCCGGCCGCCGCGACGGTGGCGGCGCCCGCCGGACCGGTGCCCGCCGCCCAGGCGGTGGGAGCGGCGCGTCCGCCGGTGTCGCCGCAGACGGCCCTGGCC
>JAEWWF010000389.1 GCA_023396465.1 Pseudomonadota bacterium | reverse complement strand
TGACCGAGGCCGAGGAACGGGTGATCCGGCAGGCCGCCGACGATGCCGATATCGTCGCCCGCAGCACCCTCGGCGGTCTGCGCCGGGCGCCGCAGGGCGAGCCGCTGACCCCTGGCGTGCTTGGCCGGGTCGAAAGCATGCTCGCCAACGCCAGCCTGGCGAGCCACATCCGCCGTCAGGCAGTGGCGGTGATGGTCGGCGACGGCCGCCCGAGCGTGATGTTCACCGAGGTCTTCGTGTCCATCGCCGACCTGCGCGAGACCCTGCTGCCGACCGTCGATCTCGCCTCCAACCCGTGGCTGTTCCAGCGCCTGACCCAGACGCTCGACCGCCGCGTGCTGGCTCTCCTGGCCCGGCGCGACGACCGCACCCTCGGCAAGGGGTTCAGCATCAACCTCAACGTCGCCTCCATCCTGTCGGACGAGTTCCTCGCCTTCGACGACGAACTGGCGGCCGGCAGTCACGGCACGGTGGTGATCGAGCTGCGGGCGGAGGATATCTTCGCCGACCTCGCCGCCTATACCTTCGCCCGCGACTTCCTGCGCCAGCGCGGCTACCGCGTCTGCCTGGACGGGGTGACGTGGCGGTCGCTGGCCTATGTCGACCCCAAGCGGCTAGGGGTGGAGCTGGTGAAACTGTCATGGGCGCCGGACTTGCCCAAGGCGCTGGCGGTCCCCGAGGGCGCCGCCGCCCTGGAGGCGCTGAAGGCCATCCCCTCCGGCCGCCTGATCCTCGCCCGGTGCGACAGCGAGGAGGCGGTGGACTTCGGCCGGAGCCAGAACATCACCCTCTACCAAGGACGGCTGATCGACACCTGGATGCGCGGCACCGTGCTCTTCTGAGGCGCCCATGGGCACGCCCCCCCCGCACGAAGGAAGGCGGCCGATGAAGTGGCCCTTCCCTTGACTGCGACCGACTTGCATAGTCGCTGCCATGACTCAGCAGCCCCCCGCCATCGCCGTTGACGGCCTGACCAAGCGCTATGGCGCCGTCACCGCCGTCGACGGGCTTACTTTCGCGGTGCCCGCCGGCGGCACGGTCGCCCTGCTGGGCGGCAATGGTGCCGGCAAGACCACCACCATTTCCATGCTGCTCGGCCTGCTGCTGCCGACCGCCGGCAGCATCCGGGTGCTCGGCCATGACATGCTGGCCGACCGCCATCGGGTGCTGCCGCGCATGAACTTCTCCAGCCCCTATGTGGACCTGCCGCACCGCCTGACGGTGCGGGAGAACCTGATGGTCTATGCCCACCTCTACGGCCTGCGCGATCCGCGCGGCCGTATCGCCGACCTGGCCCGCGACCTCGACATCGAGCACCTGATGAAACGGCCGTCGGGGAAGCTGTCGGCCGGGCAGAAGACCCGGGTGGCGCTGGCCAAGGCGCTGCTCAACGACCCGGCCCTGCTGCTGCTGGACGAGCCCACCGCCTCCCTCGACCCCGACACCGGCGACTGGGTGCGCAGTTATCTCGGCGGCTATCAGAAGCGCACCGGCGCCACCCTGTTCCTCGCCAGCCACAACATGCAGGAGGTGGAGCGGTTGTGCGATGACGTGCTGATCATGAAGGGCGGCCGGGTGTTCGATCGCGGCGCCCCGGCGGCCCTGCTCGGCCGCTATGGCCGCGCCACGCTGGAGGAGGTGTTCCTCGACATCGCACGGGGGAGAGTCGAGGCGCAGCCGCGCGGAGGGAGTATGGCGCAGCCTCGCGGAGAGGAGATGGCGCAGCCAGCCGAACCGCCCGAGCGTGATCCCCACCGCCCCGGCGGCGGCACCGCACCGGAGAGCCTGTCGGAATGACCCTGCACCGCCCCCCCGCACCGCCAGCCGACCAGGGCTTCAGCCCGATCCAGCATCCCACCTCCACCACCTTCGCCGCCCGGCGGGTGTTCGCGGTGGTGCTGCGGCACCTCTATGTCCTCAAGTCGTCGGTGCCGCGCCTGCTGGAACTGGCCTACTGGCCGACCATGCAGATGGTGCTGTGGGGCTTCATCACCATGTTCTTCATGCAGCATTCCAGCTGGGTGGCGCAGGCCTTCGGCGTGCTGCTGGCGGCCGTTTTGCTGTGGGACGTGATGTTCCGGGGCAATCTCGGCCTGTCCATTTCCTTCATGGAGGAAATGTGGTCGCGCAACCTCGGCCACCTGTTCGTCAGCCCGTTGCGGCCCTACGAACTGGTGGCGGCGATCATGACCATGAGCTTCATCCGCACCACCATCGGCCTGCTGCCGGCGGCGCTGCTGGCCATCTGGTTCTATGAGTACAACATTTTCGCCATGGGCCTGCCGCTGCTGACCTTCTTCGCCAACCTGCTGGTCAGCGGCTGGGCCATCGGGCTGGCGGTCAGCGCCCTGATCCTGCGTCACGGCCTGGGGGCGGAGAGCCTGGCGTGGGTGGCGATCTTCGCCTTCGGGCCGGTCAGCGGCATCTATTACCCCATCGACGCCCTGCCCGGCTGGTTGCAGCCGGTGGCCTGGGCGCTGCCGCCGGCCTATGTGTTCGAGGGCATGCGGGCGGTGATGTTCGACGGTGTGTTCCGCTGGGATCTGTTCGCCGGCGCCGTCGGGCTGAACGTGCTCTACCTCGGGCTTGCGGTGCTGCTGTTCCTGCGCACCTTCCACACCGCCCGCCGCCTCGGCCTGCTGCTGAACGTCGGCGAGTGAGGCTCATACCACGCTGCAACGAGGCGCGACGAAGCGCCCCATTGCAGCGGGACATCAGCCGTCGCCGGGATCGGTGGCGATTGGCAGGGTGAACAGGAAGCTGGCGCCCTTGCCCGGATGGCTCTCCACCCAGATGCGGCCGCCGTGGCGCTCCACGATCTTGCGGCAGACCGCCAGCCCGATGCCGGTGCCGGTGCCGCCGTAGCGGTCGCGGCGGTGCAGGCGCTGGAACAGGCCGAAGATGCGGTCATGGTGGCGGGCCTCGATACCAATGCCATTATCACTGACACGGAAAGTCCAGAAGGCGGAGGCGTCGTCATCGCGCCAAGCGTCGATGCCGATCGTCGGCGGCCGGGCGTCGGCGCTGAACTTCAGGGCGTTCTCGACCAGATTGCGCATCAGTTCCGCCACCTGGGCACGGTCGGCACGGATCACCGGCAGGGCGCCGACGGTGACGGCGGCGCGGCAGTCCTGTACCTGCGGCCGCAGGCCGCGCAGGACCTCCGCCACCAGGGCCGGCATGTCGACCCGCACCGGCACCGCCTCGCGCGAGCCGGCGCGGGCGTAGGTGCCAAGATCCTGCACCACCAGCCGCATGCGGCGGGCACCGTCCATGGCGTGGCTCATGTAGTCCTGCTGCTCGTCGCTCAGACTGCCTTCCAGGCTTTTCGCCAGCAACTGACAGAAGCTGACGACGCTGCGGGTCGGCTCCTGAAGGTCGTGGCTGGCGATGTGCAGGAACAGCTCCAGTTCGCGGTTGGTGCGCTCCAGCGCCCGCACCGAGGCCTGAAGGTCGCGTTCCGCCCGCATGCGGTCGGTGATGTCGGTGACGACGCCGATCAGTCCCTGCCCCTCCGCCCCCGCCTCCTGGGCCGTCGCCAGGGTGAGGATGACGTCGCGCGGTTCCGCCTCCGGCCACGGCAGCCGATCCATGACGCTGCGGGCCCCGCCGCCCCCGGCGGTCAGGTCGGCCTCCGCCGCCAACAGGCGCTGGGCGGTCTCCAGCGGGAACAGGTCGAACAGGGTGCGGCCGACGATGGCCTCGCGCGGCCGCCCCAGCATGGCCGCGAAGGCGCTGTTGACCAGCCCGTAGCAGCCATCGCCACGACGGTAAAACACCGGCGCCGGAATGGCATCGAGCAGCGCCTGCTGGAACTCCAACTGCGCCTTCAGCGCGGTCTCGGCCTGCACCTGCTCGGTGACGTCGCGGCAAGTGCCGCGCATGCCGGCGAAATCGCCGCTGTCGAGGTCGTAATAGGGCAGGGCGCTCACCAGCATGTGGCGCGGTTGACCGCGGCGGGTACGGAAGATGGCCGGCACATCGCGGAACGCTTTCTGTTCGCCCAGCAGGGCAGCGAGGGCGGCGTCATCGCACAGGCTGGTGAAAGGGCGGTTCAGCACCTCTTCCGGCAGCAGGCCAAGCACGTCGAGCACCCGGCCGGAGATATAGCTGAACCTCTCGTCAGGGTCCGTTTCCCAGATCCAATCCGATACCAGGCGGGTGAGGTCGTACAGGCGCTGCCGTGCATCCGGCTCGCCCCGACGGCCCGGCACCCCCATCACCGCCTCCCGGCGCCCAAGGGGCCGCTTTCGATCTCGCGCAGCGCCTTCAGGTAATCCTGGTCGCGCTGCCACTGGCGCAGCACGCTCTGGGTGGCGGCGGTCTCGATACGGTCGAAGAAGGCCATGGCGGCTTCATGATCCTGCTTGAAGGTACGGGCGTTCTCCGGCCGCGCCTTGCGCGACAGCAGGAAGATTATGGAGAAGTCCTTGCGCGGGAACCCCAACGCCTTGCAGGTGATGGCCAGTCCCTCGCCGCCGGGCTCGAACAGCATCCGCTTGACCAGCGGCTCGCGCATTTCGGCGAGCCGGCTGAGCAGGCTGACGAACAGCGACACCTCGCCGTCATGCAGGGCCGAGATCAGCAATTCCGGGGTGATGGCGCGGTGGCGGGCCAAACGCTCGGCCAGCTTCTCCGACGGCCGCTCGCGCCCTTCCTCCACGGTGCGGGCGATGCCCTCGCGGGCGGCCCGCTCCAGCAGGTCGTCGATCACCGTCGGCGGCAGCGCGAACCGGTCCACGATATAGGTCCGTAGGGCGGCGGACACCCACAGGAACATGCGTCGGGCCAGATCTTCCGGCAAATCGGCACGCCGCAGGATGGGCTCCTGGAAGGTATCCACCCGGCGCGACTGTTCCACCAGATACTCCATGGTGGCTTCGCCAATGGTGGCGTCCTTGTTCTGCAACAGTTCGCGGATGACTTCCTGCCGGCCGGTCTGAACCAGCGCTTCCGACACCGCGGCGCTGACATGGTAGCGGTTGGCGATGGCGAGCTGATGTTCCAGGGTGCGGTTGCGGATGACCTCGATCAGATCCTCGTCCTGCAACACGCGGCTGCCGCGCAGGATGGGAAAGGCGACCTCGATCTCGTCGTTGGCGAGGAACACCAGCAGGTCGCGCGGCAGCCCGTCCTGGGTGGCGATGGCCTGCGCCACCTGACGGCGGACACTGGTCTCGATCTCGCGCAATATCCGGCGCAGGATATCGGCCATCAGGGCGCGTTCGCGGTCGGTCAGCACGCGCCCCTGTTCAGCGAACAGATCGCTGATGGTGGCGGCGAGCCGGGCGCGCGCGTCGGCGGACTTCTCTCGCGCCAGACGCAGCAATTCCGCTTCGTCGATAACCCCTGGTTGCCCCGGCAAGAACCTTGTTTCCCCCCGTCCTCCGCCGTGCGGCCACTGGCGCGGCCGACGGATCCTGCACTGATGATGCTACACCAGGATAATCCGGATGATGAAGGGCAAAGTGGCGAGAGGCCACTACTTTATAGTGGCCTTTCCCACACTTAAGTCTCGGACCTGACCTTGGTCATGATCGACGGTCAGCCGTCGACGCGCACCACCACATCCACCCGGCGGATGCTGGTGCCTTCCGGCGCCTCCGGCACGGCGGTCAATTGCACTTGGCCGAAGGGGATATCCTCCAGCCGGCCGGTGCGCTCGTAGAAGAAGTGATGGTGGTCGCTGGTGTTGGTGTCGAAGTATGATCGGCCGCTGTCGACGACGATTTCCCGCAGCAGGCCGGCATCGGTGAACTGATGCAGGGCATTGTAGACGGTGGCCAACGACACGCGGATGCTGGCTGTCAGCGCCATGGTGTGCAACTGTTCGGCCGTCAGGTGGCGGTCACCATCCTCGAACAGCAGACGCGCCAGGGCGACGCGCTGCCGCGTCGGCCGCAGGCCGGCGCCCCGCAGGCGGTCCATCAGGTTCCCCGGAACACACGTCATGGTCATGGGCTGTACATCCGCAAACCGAAATAACACCAGTTAAAAAGTACCCCGTCGGGATACGGAAGGGAATAGCCAACCTGCGGGCAGGGCGCAGGCTCCACCGCCGGTGATCGGCAGCGGAGCCTCCATGGCCGCGTGGCCGCCCTTGTGTCAGTAGCCGGTCATGATGCGGTCGATCAGTGCCTGCACCGAGGGGATGAACCCACCGGCGTAGAACGGATCGCTTCCGAAACGGTAGGCGTTGTGGCCGGCGAACATCAGTTCGTTCTCCACATCCCCGCCGTGGCTGATGTTCTGCAGCGTCTTCTGGATGCAGAAGCTGCGCGGATCGGCAGCCTTGCCGGTGGTGAAGTCGCCGTGCTGCGACCAGTTGGAGAAGTTGCAGGCCGACAGGCAGCCCATGCAGTCGATCTGATCCTTCAGGATCTTCGCCTGGCTGTCCGGGGTGACGAACACCAGGGTGCTGTCGGGGGTGCGCATGGCCTCGGTAAAGCCGGCGGCCATCCACTGCTCGGCCCGGTCCTTGTCCTGCGGCTCCACGAACACCTCGCGGCCGCGGGCGCCGATGGCCAGCGCCGCCGTCAGCACGCCTTCCGGCTTGCGGACATAGGGAATCTGGCGTTCGGAGCGGTTGACCAGATCGTCGAGGAAGTCGTTCTTCACCGCCGAGGAGTAGAACCCCG
>JAEWWF010000319.1 GCA_023396465.1 Pseudomonadota bacterium | reverse complement strand
TCCTTGACGTTGGGCTCCAGCACATAGCGGGAATCGCCCAGGCGGTCGTGACGCTGGTCGCGTTCGGCCAGCTTCTGCTCGACGAATTGCAGCCCGGTGCCAGCGACGATCTCGGTCTTGTAGCGGGTCTGGAAATCGTCCCACAGGGGCCGTTCGCCGACCAGATAGCGGGCCTCCAGCATGGCGGTGCGGATGGTGATGTCGGCCTTGGCCTGGCGCATGCATTCGGCGACGGAGCGGGTGGCGTGGCCGACCTTCAGCCCCATGTCCCACAGCATGAGCAGCATGTATTCGACCACCTGTTCGGAATGGGGGGTGGTCTTGTAGGGCAGCAGGAACAACAGGTCGATGTCCGACTGCGGCGCCAACTCGCGTCGGCCGTAGCCGCCCACCGCCAGCACCGCCAGATGCTCGCCCATGGTCTTGACGCCAGTGGGGAAGACGCGGGTGGTGGCGTAGTCGAACAAGGTGATGACCAGCTGGTCGACCAGATAGCAGTTCTCGCGCACGCACTGGTCGCCGCGCCCGTGTTCCTCGTCGAAGCGGCGGCGCACCTCGTTGTGACCGCGCCGGAAGGTCTCCTTCAGGACCGCCAGGGCGGCCTGCCGCTTCTTTGGAGCGGAGAGGGTGCCATCGGCGGCGATGTCCTCCAGCCGGCAGACCAGTGCCTTGCGGTCGATGACGTCGCGCGGCTTGCGGATCTTCAACATGACGCTGTCCGTCCCCTGCTCCTGGTTCCTCGCGGACTATAGGCCCGGCGCGCGGCGATCACCACAGAGGATGGCGCGGAGATCGACGCCGTGGGCGCGGAACCCTTTATGAAAAAAGGGATATATTCGAGTGCGAGCCATGTTATGAGCGCCGTCTCTCAACCTACGGAAGAAAGTACCAGTGCCGGTAAAAGAAAAAGAAGAAATGCGGCGCAACGGGGAAGGGCTTCTCGCCTCCGCCCGCCGCACCCGTGAGTCGGCGGCGGCATTCGCGGCGGTGGTGGCGCGCTTCGGCCGTGACATGCCGGGCCATCTGGACGCTTTCCACGCCATCATGACCGATTTCCGCACCACCGCCGCCCGCATCCGCCGCGACGACGGGGCCGACGGCGGACGCTGAAGAGGGCGGGGCAGGGAGCGCCGCATCAGAAGTCGGAGACGCGGCCCTTGCGTTCCCAATCGCCGTAGCGGGTCGGCTCGGGGCCGCGCGGGCCGCCGATTTCGTCCGGCTGCGAGGGCGGCATGTCGCGCAGGTTCACCGTTGGGACGACCGGGGGTGTCGTGGTCGTCTCCGCGGCGCTGGCCGCACCCTCGCCGGCCGGGGCGGGGGGCGCTGGCGCGCGGTCGTCGTCGGCGGCGGTGGCCTCGGGCGGGGTGGGGTCGGTCATGGCGGAAGATCCTTCTCTGACAGGCGGATTGCTGCACTGCGGCAGCGCTCTTGAAGAGGAAGCCGGCGAGCCCTATTCATAGAAACGGGATATAGCGTTCGGAGAGGCCCATGAACACCCTTCGCGTCGGACTGCTGCTGGCTGGCATGACCGCGCTGTTTCTGACCGTCGGCTGGCTGATCGGCGGCCAGGCCGGCATGCTCATCGCCCTGGCGGTGGCGGCCGGCATGAACTTCTTCGCCTACTGGAATTCCGACAAGATGATCCTGCGCATGTACAACGCGCAGGAGGTGGACGCCCGCAGCGCGCCGCAACTGTACGGCATCGTCCAGCAATTGGCGCAGCGGGCCGGCATGCCGATGCCGCGCGTCTATGTCATCGACAGCGCCCAGCCCAACGCTTTCGCCACTGGCCGCGACCCCAACAACGCCGCCGTCGCCGCCACCACCGGCCTGATGCGCATCCTCACCGCCGAGGAACTGGCCGGCGTGATGGCCCATGAGCTGGCGCATGTGAAGCACCGCGACACCCTCACCGCCACCATCACCGCCACCCTGGCCGGGGCTGTCGGCATGCTGGCCAACTTCGCCTTTTTCTTCGGCGCCACTCGCAACGACGAAAACAATTCCAGTCCGCTTGGTTTCGTCGGCATCCTGCTGATGTCGATCCTGGCGCCGATGGCGGCGATGATCGTGCAGATGGCGGTCTCGCGCACCAACGAGTATGCCGCCGACGCCGCCGGCGCCGAAATCTGCGGTCAGCCGCTGTGGCTGGCGAGCGCGCTGGAGAAGCTGGAAGCCGGCGCCCGCCACATCGACAATCCGCGGGCCGAGAACAACCCGGCCACCGCCCACATGTTCATCGTCAACCCGCTGCACGCCCGCAAGGTGGACAGCCTGTTCTCCACCCATCCGGCGACCGCCAACCGGGTCGCCCGCCTGCGGGCCATGGCCGGTGCGCCCGCCGCCGCGGCCTCGCCGTGGGCCACCGCCAGCCGTGGCGGTCCGTGGGGCTGACCCGCCTTCGGTGACGCCTTTCCTCCTCCGCTGGCCCGGTGCCTCTTGTCGCGCCGGGCCTTTGTCGTTATGAGCCTTGCATGACCGAGCCGCGCCCCGCCCCCGCCCGCCGTCCCGCCTCCACCGCCGCCGCCGCGATGGCCCCGGCGCTCGCCTCCCGCCGGGCCGCGTTGCGGCTGTTGCAGGCGGTGTTGGACGACGGCGAGGCCATGGATGACCACTTCGACGCCGCCGTCGCCAAGCTGGAGGCGCGTGACCGCGCCTTCGTGCGGTTGCTGGCCACCACCACCTTGCGGCGTATGGGGCAGATCGACGGCGTGCTGAAGACCTTCCTCGACCGCCCGCTGGCCCGCCGCCACGGCGCCGTGCGCCATGTGCTGCGGCTGGCGGCGGCGCAGATCCTGTTCCTCGACACCCCCGCCCATGCCGCCGCCGATACCTCGGTCGAACTGACCAAGACCCTGAAGGCGCCCGGGCTCACTGGCCTGGTCAATGCCGTCGCCCGCCGGCTGGCGCGCGAGGGGCGGGAGGTGCTGGCCGGCCAGGACGTCCGCCTCAATACCCCGCGCTGGCTGTGGCAGAGCTGGATCGACACCTATGGCGAGGCCGCCGCCCGCCGCATCGCCGAGGCCGATCTGGGCGAGCCGCCGCTCGACATCACCGTCAAGGCCGAGGCCGCCGCCTGGGCCGAGGCGCTGAAGGCCGAGATCCTGCCCACCGGCAGCCTGCGCCGCCTCGACGGCGGGCTGGTGAGCCAGTTGCCGGGCTATGCCGAGGGGGCGTGGTGGGTGCAGGATGCCGCCGCCGCCCTGCCGGCGCGGCTGCTGGGCGAGGTCGCCGGGCTGACGGTCATCGACCTCTGCGCGGCGCCTGGCGGCAAGACGGCGCAGTTGGCCGCCGCCGGGGCGCGGGTGATCGCCGTCGACCGTTCCGAGGTCCGCCTGCGCCGGCTGAGCGAGAACATGCAGCGCCTGGGGCTCGCCGACCGCGTCACCACCATCTGCGCCGATGCCGCCACCTGGCGGCCGGAGACGCCGGCCGATGCGGTGCTGCTGGATGCCCCCTGCACCGCCACCGGCACCATCCGCCGCCACCCCGACGTGCTGCGGCTGAAGAAGGCCGGCGATCCCGAGTCGCTGGCCGCCACCCAGGATGCCCTGCTGACGGCGGCGGCGGAGATGCTGGTGCCGGGCGGCCGGCTGGTCTATTGCGTCTGCTCCTTGCAGCCGCAGGAAGGGCCGGCCCGCATGGCGACCGCCGCCGCCCTGCCGCTGACGCCCGAGCCGGTGGCCGCCGACGAGATCGGCGGTCTGGCCGAGGCGATCACCCCGGAAGGCTGGCTGCGCACCCTGCCGTGCCACCTGGGCGAGCGGGGCGGCATGGACGGCTTTTTCGCCGCCCGTTTCCGCCGCGCCTGAGCACAAACAAAACCCCCGCCGGCGCTGGGCGCGACGGCGGGGGTGAACGTTCGAGCCGGGCGACGCTCAGCGGGCGCTGGCGAGCAGTCCGTCGGGCATGCAGCTCTTCGGCTCGACGGCCAGCAGCCCGACCTTTTCCGCCGAGTAGCTGTCGAGTTGGTTGGCCGAGACGGTGTTGCCTTCCATCTCGTCATAGATGGCGGCGGCGCGGGCGCAGAAGGCATCCCGGTCGTCCAGGCTGAGGCGGGAGGCTTCATTGGCCAGCAGGGTGACGTAGCGGTTCAGCTTGTCGCTGCCGCCCTTGCCGTAGGCGCGGTTGAAGTAGCGGATCAACTGGTCGCCATGGCGCTGGAGGGAACCTTTGTACTTCACGACGAAGGTGTTGTAGTCCTCCACCGTGCCGCAGCTCAGGGACGCCACCACCAGCCAGGTCTGCAACGACCGCACATGCATGGCGGCCGATTCGCCGGTGTCGGCGCAGCCCTTGCCCTTGGCGGCGGCGGTCGAGGCGGCGAAGCTGGGCGTCGACACGGCGACGGCGGCCGCCAGCGCCAGGGCGGCCACACCGGCCCGGCGCAGGAAGGGGCGGCGGGAAGTGATCGTCATGGAGGAGTCTCCCCTCGGCTTCGATGAAGTCCGGTTAGCCGGCACCCGGCCAGCATTGAGGCAGAAGCTAGCGAAAGCCGGGCGCCTTGCCCAGTGGAAAAGCGACGTGCGGCTGCCGCCGGATGGTCGGGCGGCATGGAGGCGCGGTGGCGCGGGGGGCGGCCCGGCCGGCGGTGGGGCGGGGCGACGGGCGGCACGTTGGTGCGGCATGGCGTGCGCGGCCCGCGACGGCGTTGCCTGCCGGCCGCTTTCGCCCTATGGTGCGGCCCAAAGTTTCAGCAAAATGATGGCGAGATGAGCGACCTTTCCCACATCCGAAATTTTGCGATCATCGCCCACATCGACCATGGCAAGTCGACCCTGGCGGACCGCCTGATCCAGTTCTGCGGCGGCCTGACCGACCGCGAGATGAAGGAGCAGGTGCTCGACTCCATGGACTTGGAGCGCGAGCGCGGCATCACCATCAAGGCGCAGACGGTGCGCCTGAACTATACCGCCAAGGATGGCCGCGCCTATCAGTTGAACCTGATGGACACGCCGGGTCACGTCGACTTCGCGTATGAGGTCAGCCGGTCGCTGGCCGCCTGCGAAGGGTCGCTGCTGGTGGTCGATGCCTCCCAGGGGGTCGAGGCGCAGACGCTCGCCAACGTCTATCAGGCGATCGAGGCCAGCCACGAGATCATCCCCGTCCTCAACAAGATCGACCTGCCCGCCGCCGAGCCCGAGCGGGTGAAGGAGCAGATCGAGGACGTCATCGGCATCGACGCCTCCGAGGCAGTGGAAATCTCCGCCAAGACCGGCATCAACATCGAAGGCGTGCTGGAAGCCATCTGCGCCCGCCTGCCGCCGCCCCAGGGCGACGTGACGGCGCCGCTGAAGGCCATGCTGGTGGACAGTTGGTATGATCCGTATCTCGGCGTCGTCATCCTGGTGCGCATCAAGGACGGCGTGCTGAAGAAGGGTCAGAAGATCCTCATGATGCAAAGCGGCGCCACCCACCCGGTGGACCGCGTCGGCGTCTTCTCCCCCAAGATGGAGGAGGTGAAGGATCTGAGGGCCGGCGAGATGGGCTTCATCACCGCCGGCATCAAGTCGGTGGCCGACTGCAACGTCGGCGACACCATCACCGAGGACGGCCGCCGCTGCGCCGAGCCGCTGCCCGGCTTCAAGCCGTCCATCCCGGTGGTGTTCTGCGGCCTGTTCCCGGTCGACGCCAGCGACTTCGAGCACCTGCGCGACAGCCTCGCCAAGCTGCGGCTGAATGATTCGAGCTTCGAGTACGTGCCGGAATCGTCGGCGGCGCTGGGCTTCGGTTTCCGCTGCGGCTTCCTCGGCCTGCTGCACATGGAGATCATCCAGGAGCGGCTGGACCGCGAGTTCGACCTCGACCTCATCACCACGGCGCCGTCGGTGGTCTACCGCCTGCACATGACCGACGGCACGATGAAGGAACTGCACAACCCGGCCGACATGCCGGACGTGATGAAGATCGACTTCATCGAGGAACCGTGGGTGAAGGCCACCATCATGGTGCCCGACGAGTACCTCGGCCCGATTCTCCAGCTCTGCACCGAGCGGCGCGGCATCCAGATGGATCTGACCTACGCCGGCAACCGCGCCATGGCGGTTTACAAGCTGCCGCTGAACGAGATCGTGTTCGACTTCTACGACCGCCTGAAGTCCATCTCCAAGGGATACGCCAGCTTTGATTACGAGGTGGCGGACTATGCCGAGTCGGACCTTGTGAAGGTGGGCATCCTGGTCAACGGCGAGCCGGTGGACGCGCTGGCCTTCATCGCCCACCGCAGCCAGGCGGAATTCCGCGGCCGCGCCATCTGCGCCCGGCTGAAGGACCTGATCCCCCGCCACCTGTTCAAGATCCCCATCCAGGCGGCCATCGGCGGCAAGGTCATCGCCCGCGAGACCATCGCCGCCATGCGCAAGGACGTGACTGCCAAGTGCTATGGCGGCGACATCAGCCGCAAGCGCAAGCTGCTCGACAAGCAGAAGGAGGGCAAGAAGCGCATGCGGCAGTTCGGCAAGGTCGAAATCCCGCAGACCGCCTTCATCAACGCCCTGAAGATGGATCAGACCTGACCTGATCCGGCCTGGCTCCGATGAAACGGGCGCCGTCCCCGGCCACGGACCGGGGGCGGCGCCCGTTCCGTTCATTCCTCAGGCGGCCAGGGTACGCAGCACGTATTGCAGAATGCCGCCGTGGCGGTAGTACTCCACCTCGTCCACCGTATCGATGCGGCACAGCACCTGAATGGTCTCGCTGCCGCCGTCGGCGCGGTGGATGGTGACGTCGATGTCCTGACGCGGCGTGATGCCGCCGGCGATGCCGACGATGTCGAAGGTCTCCGTGCCGTCCAGCCGCAGGGTCTTGCGGTCCATGCCGTCCTTGAACTGCAAGGGCAGCACCCCCATGCCGACCAGGTTGGAGCGGTGGATGCGCTCGAAGCTCTCGACGATCACCGCCTTGACGCCCAGCAGGTTGGTGCCCTTGGCCGCCCAGTCGCGCGACGAGCCGGTGCCGTATTCCTTGCCGGCGATGATCACCAGCGGCGTGCCGGTTTCGGCGTACTTCATGGCGGCGTCGTAGATCGGCATGACCTCGCCGGCCGGGTGCAGGGTGGTGACGCCGCCCTCGGTGCCCGGCGCCATCTCGTTGCGGATGCGGATGTTGGCGAAGGTGCCGCGCATCATCACGTCATGATTGCCGCGACGGGCGCCGTAGCTGTTGAAGTCCTTGCGCTCCACCCCGTGCTCGATCAGGTACTTGCCGGCCGGGCTGTCGACCTTGATGGAGCCGGCGGGGGAGATGTGGTCGGTCGTCACCGAATCGCCGAGGATCGCCAGCGGCCGCAGGCCGGTGAAGTCGCTGAAGCCCTGCGGCGTCTTGTCCATGGCGACGAAGTAGGGCGGGTTCTTGACGTAGGTGGAGCTGTCGTCCCAGGCATAGGTCTCGCCGCCGGTCACGGCGATGCTCTGCCACATCTGCGGCCCGGCGAAGACGTTGTCGTAGCGGTTGCGGAACATGGCGCTGGTGATGTTCCGCTCCACCGCCTCGTTGACCTCGTGGCTGGTCGGCCAGATGTCCTTCAGGTAGACCGGCTGGCCGTCCGCGCCGGTGCCCAGCGGTTCCGTCGTCAGGTCGATCTTCACCGAGCCGGCCAGGGCATAGGCGACCACCAGCGGCGGGCTGGCGAGGTAGTTGGCGCGCACATGCGGGCTGATGCGGCCCTCGAAGTTGCGGTTGCCCGACAGCACGG
>JAEWWF010000040.1 GCA_023396465.1 Pseudomonadota bacterium | reverse complement strand
CCTCTCCGAGTGGCCCGTCAGAGATCCTCGTCAGCGTCGTCCTCGCCCACGCCCTCGGTGTCGTCCACCGCCTCGTCGGCGCCCATCTCCTCAGCGGAGAGGTCGTCGGCTTCCTCGTCGAGGGCGGCGCTGTCTTCCTCGATCGACAGCGCGTCGGCGTCGATCTCCTCGTACTCGGAGGCTCCACTCAGTTCGCTCACCATCTGGCGGGCTTCCAGATGCTCGAACTCGTCTTCTTCCAGCTCGTCCACTTCCACATGGCGCTGAAGACCCTGGATCACACCGTTGCGCAGGGCTTCGGTCTGGACGGTGTCCTCGGCGATCTCGCGCAGGGCGACGACCGGGTTCTTGTCGTTGTCGCGGTCGACGGTCAGCGGCGAACCGGCGGTGACGTCCCGCGACCGCTGCGCGGCCAGGAGCACCAGCTCGAAACGGTTGGGGACCTTGAGGACGCAATCTTCGACGGTAACGCGGGCCATCGAGCACTCCAGAACACAGAGACGGAAAGGAAGGACTATATATTGGGGGAGCGGGGTGAAAGCAAGGGATTATGCCGTCTTCACCCGCCGGACGGGCTCTCCTCCAGTCGCTCGCAGGCTGCCCGGTCGGCCACCGGCAGAGCGCCGATGAGGGCATCGAGGCGGCGTCCGTCGCGCGGGTCCACCCATGCGGGTGCCACGTCACGCAGAGGCAGCAGCACGAACGCCCGATCCTGAAGGCGCGGGTGCGGGACGACCACGTTGCCGTCGCTCACCAAAGCCCCGTGGGCGATGAGGTCGAGGTCGAGCACCCGCGGCGCGTTGGGCACGCTACGCACCCGGCCGAAGGCCTCCTCCACCGCATGCAGCAAAGCCAGCAGGGCCGGCGCCGACAGATCCGTCTCCACCCGCGCCACGGCGTTGACGTACCACGGCTGGTCCGATGGTGGCCACGGCGGCGTCCGGTAGAAAGCCGACCGGGCGGCGACCGTGACACCCCGGCGACCGACCTCGGCCAGTGCCGCCATCAGGGTCGCCTCCGGGCCACCGAAGCGGCTTGGCAGGTTGGCACCCAAGGCAATGAGAATGGGAGCGGCGGAGGTCAACGCGGCGGTTCCTTGAAACGTAGGGTAAGAGGGATGGTCCCGCCTTGCGCGGGGGCCGACGCGACCTTACCCTCAGGGCACGGTTGCGGTTGAACGGCTGTCACCGTGGTTCGCGGAATAATGGCGCGACCCCCAGGTGTTTGAATAGTGCCGGCGCCCTGCGGGGCGGGCATGTCGATTGGCGATGAAATCATTTCAGAAGGATTGCCGACAATGATCTTTTACCCGTCGGAACGCATAGCCTTGTTCATAGACGGCTCCAATCTCTATGCCGCCGCGCGCGCGCTCGGCTTTGACATTGATTACAAACGCCTGCTGGACCTGTTTGCGGCCAAAGGACGGTTGATCCGTGCCTTCTATTACACCGCCCTGGTCGAAGACCAGGAATATTCCCCCATCCGGCCGCTGGTCGACTGGCTGGATTACAACGGCTACACCATGGTCACCAAACCGACCAAGGAATTCACCGACGCCGCCGGCCGCCGCAAGATCAAGGGCAACATGGACATCGAATTGGCCATCGACGTCATGGAGATGGCCGAGCGTCTCGACCACATCGTGCTGTTCTCCGGCGACGGCGATTTCCGCCGCTTGGTGGAGGCCGTGCAGCGCAAGGGCGTGCGGGTGACGGTGGTCTCGACGGTGCGCTCGCAGCCGCCCATGGTGGCGGACGAGTTGCGCCGGCAGGCCGACAATTTCGTCGAACTGCTCGACCTGGAAGCGTCCGTCAGTCGCGTCGTCCCTCATCGCCAGCCGCCGACGCCGGCCGGCGGAGCAGGGCCAGGGCAACAGAGCGACGGCTGAGATTCCAAGCCGCCTTGGTCGGAACCGATCAAGGCGGCGCCCTCGGTACCGTGCGGCGGCTCCGCGCGGTCTTGACTATCGCCGCATATGCTCCAGCACGACCGCCGCCGCCCGCGCCGATGGCCTGCCGTCGCCACCCCGGAAAACATCAAGGGCTTCGGCGAATCCCGCGCGCTCCGCCGCCCGCACCGCGTCATCGTCAAGCAGGCGTCCCATTTCCGCCGCCACGCGGTCGGGCGTGCATGCCTCCTGGAGCAACTCCGGCACCACCGCCCGGTCGAGGGTGAGGTTGACCAGATTGACGAAGCGCACCGTCACGAACCGCCGGAACAGCCAAGCCGTCAACGGCAGAACCTTATAAGCCACCAGATGCGGCAGACCGGCCATGGCCAGTTCAAGGGCGACAGTGCCGGAGGCCGCCATGGCACCATCGGCGGCGGCAAAGGCGTCGTAGCGGGCGCGTTCTCCACGCACCACGGTCACCGGCACCGGCCAGTCTGCCGCCGCCTGCCCGACCACCTCGGCCACCGTGGCAACCGTCGGGATCACCACGCGCAAGCCGGGACGCGATGGCGCCATCCGGGCGACCGCCTCGCGGAACACCGGCAACAGTCGCGACACTTCCACCCGGCGGCTGCCAGGCAGCACGCACAGCAGCGGTGCCCCCACCGGGATGTCGTGCTCCGCCCGGAAACGGACCCCATCGCCAGCGCCGGCGGCGCTCTCGATGATCGAGTGGCCGACATGGGTGCAGGCAAGGCCATGCGGCTCGAAATAGGCCGGCTCGTTGGGCAGCAGGCACATGAGATGATCGACCCGCTCCGCCACCGACCGCGCCCGCTTCTCCTTCCAGGCCCACACCATGGGGGCGACGTAGTGAATCTGCGGCAACCGCAGACCGCGCTTGCGCACGGCGGCGTGCAGGCGGCCGGTGAAGCCCCAGCTGTCCACCGTCACCAGCACGTCGGGCTTCAGGCGCTCGATGGCATCCACCGTTTCACGCACGATCTGAAGGATGCGGCGCGCCTTGGGCAGCACCTCCAGAAACCCCATGACCGCCAGCTCCGACAGGTCGTGCAGGCTGTCGAGGCCCTGGTCCTGCATGGCCTCGCCGCCGATGCCGGCGAAGCGGACAGGACCGTCGCCGGCATCGCGCAGGGCCTGCATGAGCCGGGCGCCAAGCAGATCGCCGGAGGGCTCGCCGGTGACGATGAAAACCAGGGGGGCATCCTCGGTCATGGCACCGTCTCCTCTCCGCTGATGCCGACCACGAACAGGCCGAGGGCGTCGGCCCGCGCCAGGGTCGTGGCCCGGTCGACGATGATGCTGCGGCCCGCGTGAACGGCGATGCCGCGCAGGCCGGCGGTGGCGGCGTTCTCCACCGTCTGGGGGCCGATGGTCGGGAGATCGACGCGGCGATCCTGCTGCGGTTTGCACAGCTTCACCAGCACCCCGCCCGGCCCGCTCCGCCGCAACCCGGCGCAACGGGAGAGCAAGGCATCGGTGCCTTCGATGGCCTCGACGCCGAGCACGATGCCCTGTTGCACCACCACCGCCTGGCCGACATCGAGCGCCCCAACGGCGCGGCAGACGGTGACGGCGCGGGCGATGTCGGCACGGCCCTGCTCGTCCGGGCTCAGGCGACCGAGCGGCCCCGGTTCGGGCAGGAGATCATGCAGGATGGTTTCGACCCCGACCACCCGGAACCCCTCCGCCTCCAACTCCACCGTCAGAGCCTTCAGAAGACTGTCGTCCCCCAGCGCCCGAAAGCCGAGACGGGCGAAGAAGCGGGCGGTGCGCCAGTCCGGACGCAGATCGCTCAACGACGGACGGCGCACCGGCCCGGCCATGATGATGTCGTGGCAGCCGGCGTCGCGCAGGGCGCGGATGCCGGTGCCGGCCTCGCCGATGCGGATCCAGCGCTGCGGGCTGTCGGCACCGATGTCGGCGGCGACGGCGTGACCTTCGATGGCCAGCACGAAAAAGGGCCGGCCGCTCTCACGGCAGGCCCTCACCAGGCGACCGGGCAACTCGCCGCCGCCGGCGATGATGCCGAGCTTACTCAGCATCACCGGCGGCCACGCTCTCCGCCGTCGGCTGGCAGATGCTGCGGCTGGCATCGGCGCGGATGAAGGCGACGATATCCTGCACCGGCCGCGACCCGGCGTACTGGTCCGCCACGGCTTCCAGCCGCTCCGCCATCACCGTGCCGGCGGTGGCGCTGAACAGCAGCTTGTAGGCGTTGCGGACGGCATGAATGTCATCCCGCGTGAAACCACGGCGCTTCATGCCGACCAAATTGAGCCCCTGAAGGCGGGCGCGGTTGCCGAAGGCGGTGGCGAAGGGAATGACATCGTTCTCGATCGCCGAGGCGCCACCGATCATGGCGTGTTGGCCAAGGCGAACGAACTGATGCACCGCCGTGCCGCCGCCGACCACCACATAATCCTCGACGACCACATGACCGCCCAGCAGAACGTGGTTCATGATGATGCAGTGGTTGCCAATGTGGACGTCATGCGCCACATGGGCGCCGATGGCCAGCAGCACGTTGTCGCCCACCGTGGTGAGCATGCCGCCGCCTTCGGTGCCGGGGTTGACCGTGACGTGCTCGCGGATCTGCACGTTGCGGCCGATTTCCAGCCGCGACGGCTCGCCCTTGTACTTCAGGTCCTGCGGCGGCATGCCGACGGAAGCGAAGGGGAAGATCACGCTGCCGTCGCCGATGGTGGTGCGGCCGTCGACCACCACATGGCTCTTCAGTTCGACGCCTTCCCCCAGTTGCACATCGGGGCCGACGACGCAATAGGGGCCGACACGAACGCTGTCCGCGAGGTGGGCGGCGGGGTCGACAACGGCGGTGGGATGGATGGCGGGCATCAGTCGTCCAGGATCATGGCGGCGTAAGTGGCTTCGGCGACGACCTTGCCGTCGACCCGGCCCTCGGCACGGAACTTCCAAACGTTGCGGCGGCTGTGTTCCTTGAACACATGCAGCTCCAGCCGGTCGCCGGGCATGACCGGCTTGCGGAAGCGGGCGCCTTCCACCGACATGAAGTAGACCAGCTTGCCTTCGCTGTCGGGACCGAGAGTCTCCACCACCAGCACGGCGGCAGTCTGCGCCATGGCCTCGATGATGAGAACGCCGGGCATCACCGGCCGCTGCGGGAAATGGCCCTGGAAAAAGGGCTCGTTCATGCTGACGTTCTTGATGCCGACGCAACGTTCGTTCTTGTGAACGTCCACCACCCGGTCGACCAGCAGGAACGGATAACGATGCGGGATCATCTGCATGATCCGCTCGATCCCGATGGTGGTCCCCTCGGTGGTGATTTCGGTCTTTTCCGACGTCGCGTCCATCTTCACGTACCCTTCCTGGAACCGAGTTGCTTCAGCGCGGCGACCTCGCGCCAGAACTCCTTGATAGGTTTCGCGGGATAGCCCATCACGACGCCGCCCGGCTCGATATCGCGCATGACACCGGACTGAGCCGCCACCTGCGCGCCGCTGCCGAGCGTCAGGTGACCGGCGACGCCACCCTGCCCGCCGACGACGACACCGTCCCCGAGCTTGGTGCTGCCGGAAATGCCCACCTGCGCCACGATGACGCACCCTTTTCCGAGCTGCACGTTGTGCCCGATCTGCACCAGATTATCAATCCTGCAACCCGACCCGATCACGGTGTCGGGACCGGCGCCGCGGTCGATGGTGGTGTTGGCGCCAATCTCGACGTCATCGCCGATGACGACGCGGCCAAGCTGCGGCACTTTGAGATGCCCCTCCCGCCCCATGGCGAAGCCGAAGCCGTCCTGACCGATCCGGCAGCCGGGGTAGATCTGCACCGCCGCGCCGGCGATGGTATGGCTGACCGAGGCATTGGCCCCGACCGAGCCGAGCGGCCCGATCACCACCCCGGCGCCGATGACGGCGTTGGGACCGATGACCGTATGGTCGCCGATTTCCGCCCGCGCGCCGATCACCGCCCCCGCTTCCACCCGCACGCCGGCGCCGAGCACGGCGGTGGGATCGACCACGGCGGAGGGATGCACGCCGGCATCCGCCTCCGGGGCCGGATAGAACAGCGCCGCCACGCGGGCATAGGCGCGATAGGGTTCGCGGCTCAGCAGCAGCATCATGCCGGCCGGCGCCTCGGCGGCGAAATCCGGATGCAGCACGCAGGCCCCGGCGCCGCTGTCGCGGAACACCGGCAGATACTTGCGGTTATCGAGAAAGCTCACCTGGTCCGGCCCGGCCTGGTGCAACGGCGCGACATCGGCGAACCGACGGTCCCCATCCGATCCGGTGCCCAATTCGGCACCACAGGCGGCGGCAATGGCGCCCAGCGTGAAGGGGCCGGCATTGGTGAAGAAGCGGGGATCCGCCATGGTTCAGTCTCCCGGCATGGTAAGCGGCGGCGCCGCGTCCCCGTCCCCGGCCTCGGGCAGGCTCGCGGGGTCGGGGAAAGCCACCTGAGGCAGGCGCCGGTTCAGCTCGTCCAGAATTTCGTCGGTCAGGTCCATGCCGTTGTCAAACAGGAACACCTGCGACCGGTAGAGGATGACATTGACGCCCGCCTCCGCTGCGATGTGGTCGGCGACCTGGATGGTGGCCTGCTGAACCTCGGTCATGGCGGCGCCGAACGCCCGTTCCAGGTTGCGCCGCCGGCTCTGCACCTCGCGCTGGCTGGTCGCCACCCGCTCCTGGAATTCGCGCCGCTTATGGGCGAATTCCTCGGTGGTGGCACCGGCCCGCAGCCGCGCCAGCTCCTGATCGGCGGCGCGCAACTCCTGTTCCACCTGGGCGGCATCGGCTTGATAGGCGGTGACGAACTTCTCCCGCTCCGCCCGCACGCCCTGGGCAGCGGTGGCATCACGGAGGATGCGCTGAAGGTCGATGACGCCGATGACCGGCTGCGGCACGACATCAACCGTTCCGCCACCCTGCCCGTCCGATTGGGCCGACTGCTGCGCACCGGCCGGGGCGGCCACCGGCGCCGTGAGCGCCAGCAGCGCGACGGCAATCCGGATGGCGCCGCGCAAGGGCATCAGAACTTGGTCCCGAAGTTGAGGCGGAACAGTTCGGTCTCGTCGAAGTCTTCCTTGAGCACCGGCTGAGCCAGATCGATGTTGATCGGGCCGACCGGCGACTTCCAGATCACACCGACGCCAACCGAGGCGCGGATGGAGCTGGAGTACTCATAGGAGCCACTGCTGAGGTCCGGTTCGCCAATCACGCCGAAGTCGGTGAAGATCTTGCCGGTTACGCCCAGTTCCTCGGGCAGCCCCAGCGGCAGGCGCAATTCGACCGAACCGTTGGCGATCCAGTTGCCGCCCAGCGCATCATCTCCGTCGCGGGCCCCGGCGCCGCCGTAGGCAAAGCCGCGCAGGTTCTCACCGCCAAGGTTATAGCGATAGGCGATTCCAAGCGGATCGTCGTCGTAATTGTAGATGTAGCCGACGTTGCCGCCGACGCGGAGGGTCCACTGGTCGGCCAGCGGCACGTAATAGGCGCCCGACAGATCGTTGCGCACGAAGGCTTCCGAACCACCCAGACCAGCCACGGCATTGGCCAGACTGACCACATAGCCGTCGGTCGGCTCCACCACGCTGTCACGCTTGTCGTAGGTCAGCGTGTGGCTGATCTGCGACAGGGTGGAACGGCCTTCCTGCTCCCGGATATAGCGCGAGGCGTCCTCGTCGACGTTACGGATTTCCGTCTGCTGGAGGGTGTACTTCAGCTGGTGGCCGAGGAATTCGTTGTAGCTCCAGCCCAGGCGCAGGGCCGCACCGGTGGTGGTGCTGTCGTAGGACGACGTGTCCTGATAGTCGTTGGTGATATGGAAAACGTCGAAGCCGGCCCGCAGCGGGCGGTCGAGGAAATAGGGTTCGGTGAACGACAGATCCACTTCGGTCTGACGCTGCGCCAGACGCAGGTTCAGCTTCAGATCCTGACCCTTGCCGAGCAGATTGCGCTCGCGGATGCCGGCCTCGAACAGCGCACCGACGCTCGACGACCAGCCGACACCGAACGACAGCTCGCCGGTGGCACGCTCTTCCACGTCGACGATGATGTCGGTCTGGTCCGGCGCGTCTTCCGCCGGGATGTTGTTGACCTCCACCTTCTCGAAGAAGCCGAGGTTGCGGATACGCTCCCGCGACCGGCGCAGCTTGGCGGTGTTGAAGGCATCGCCTTCCACCAAACGGAACTCGCGGCGGATCACCTTGTCGAGGGTACGGACGTTACCGTTGATCTCGATCCGGCGGACGAAAACGCGCGGTCCTTCCTGAATGTCGAAGGTGACATTGATGGTGCGGGTTTCCGGGTCACGGCTGACGCGCGGGCGGACATCGACGAAAGCATACCCACGGGCGCCGATGGCATCCGTCAGGTTCTGCACCGTGCGCTCCACCTCGTCGGCGTTGTACCAGTCACCTTCGGAGGGAACGATATCGCCTTTCAGCGACTCCGGGTCGAGATCGGGCAAGCTGACGTTCACGTCGATGGCGCCGAAGCGGTAGCGTTCGCCTTCATCCATGGTGAAGGTGATGAAGAACGCCTCGCGGTCCGGGGTCAATTCGGCGACGGCGGAGGTGACGCGGAAATCGGCATAGCCGTTGCGCAGGTAGAAACGGCGCAGCAACTCGCGGTCGTAGGTCAGACGGTCGGGATCATAGGTGTCGGCGCTGGACAGGAAGCGATACCAGCGTTCCTCCTTGGTCGCGATCTCCTCCCGCAGCGAGCCGTCACTGTAGCGGCTGTTGCCGATGAAGGTGATGCGGCGAACGTAGGTCGGCGAGCCTTCGTTGATCTCAAACACCAGATCGACGCGGTTCTGGTCCAACTCGATGATCTTCGGGTCGACCGTCACCGCATAACGGCCACTGCGCCGGTAAAGATCAAGAATACGCTGGACATCGGTCTGCACCTTGGCGCGGGTATAGACCACGCGTGGCCGCAGCTGGGTTTCGGCATCGAGCTGGGTGTCGTCGATGCGCTGATTGCCCTCGAAGGCGATGCGATTGATGATGGGGTTTTCCACCACCCGCACCACCAGGGCCTCGCCGGCACGGCGCATGGCGACATCGGCGAACAGGCCGGTGGCGAACAGGCTTTTCAGCGACTGGTCAAGGCGCGCCGGATCGAACTGGTCGCCTTCGGTGACAGCCATGTACGAACGGACCGTTTCCGGTTCGATGCGCTGGTTGCCCTCGACCACGATCTGACGAATGACGCCGCCGGTCTGACCGGCGCCGATTTCCTGGGCGAGGACGGTCGCCGGCGTGGCGGCGAGACCGGCAAGAGCGGCAGCAACGGCCGCCGAGCGCACGAGCGAACGCAAGGATGAGCCCCCGGGGTCTGGTGGTTCTACTTGGTCTGACCCGGGGGAGAATGCCCAGTTCCGCTTAGGAACTCAACCCTCTATCAGCCGAACGATGTCGTTCCACGTCACGAAGACCATCAAGCAGACCACCAGCGCGAAGCCGAGACGGAAACCATACTCCTGCACCCGCTCACTCAAGGGGCGACCGCGCAAGGCTTCGACGATGTAAAAAACCAAGTGCCCTCCGTCCAGCATGGGCACCGGGAACAGATTGAACAACCCAAGCGCCACCGACAGCAGGGCGACGAACATGATGGCGTTCACCACCCCCGACTGCGCCGCCTGCCCGGAGAACTGGGCGATCCGCACCGGCCCACCGAGATCGTCGGTGCCGCGGGCGCCGGTGACCATCTGACCGAGCGCCGTCATGGTCGACGATACGATGCCCCAGGTGTGCCCCACCGCCGACCCCACCGCCGCGACGGGAGCAAGACGGTGCATCTCCATGCTGTCGCTGCTGACAGAGACGCCGAGAATGGGGGTGCGGTGAACGTTGCCGAAGCCGTCGGTCATCTCGGTGATGCGGGGCGTCACCTGGAAATCCAGGCGGTCGCTGTCGCGCAGCACCTCCACCTGCATGGGTGTACCGGCGTTGAGCGGGACCAGCCGCTGGATGTCCTCGAACCGCTCGATGCCGTGTCCGTCGATGGTGACGATGCGATCGCCCGGCAACAGGCCGGCCTCGGCCGCCGCGCTGCCCGGCTGCACACCGCCAAGGATGGGCGCCGTGGTCGGCTGGCCGACGGTCATGAAGACGGTGGCGAAGATGGCGATGGCGAACAGGAAGTTGAACCCCGGCCCCGCCGCCACCACCGCGATCCGCTGGCCCACCCGCTTGTGGTGGAAGGAGACCGCCCGGTCCTCCGCACTCATCTCCCGTGCCGCGTCACTGCTGCCGGCGCTGGCTTCGTTGGCATCGCCGAAGAACTTCACATAGCCGCCGAGCGGCAGCAGGCTCACCCGCCAGCGGGTGCCGTGGCGGTCATTCCAGCCGAACAGCTCGCGCCCGAAGCCGATGGAGAACACGTCCACCTTCACCCCATTCCACCGTGCGACGATGAAATGGCCGAATTCGTGAACAAAGACGACGATGGTCAGGATGACCAGGAACGGCAGGATCGTCGTCCAGAG